>NZ_JAXCMJ010000004.1:0-180864 GCF_038084995.1 Sphingomonas sp. 2378 | reverse complement strand
GCACCGTGACGCCACGCCCGGCCCCCCGACCCGCGCTGCCCCCGCCGAGTGGCAATGCGCAGGACATCATCGTCACCGCCAGCAAGCAGGGCACCGAACTGGCCCGCTATCCGGGCAGCGTCTCGGTCATCGGGCGCGGCGTCACGGTGCCGGTCGGTTCGGTCGACCTCAGCGACGTGGCGGCACAGACCCCGATCCTTCAGACCACCGCGCTGGGACCGGGGCGCAACAAGCTGTTCATTCGCGGCATCGCCGACAGCAGCTTCAACGGCGCGACCGAGTCGACCGCCAGCCTGTATCTGGACGAGGTGCAGATCGCCTTTGCCGGTCCCGATCCCGGCTTGCGCCTATACGATATCGGCGAGGTGGAGATCGCCGAGGGGCCGCAGGGGGCGCTGCACGGATCGGGGGCGATCGGGGGGATCATCCGGCTGACCTCCAATCCGGTGGCGCTCGACCGGGATGCCGGGCGGCTGGAATGGGGCGGCGGGCTGGCCACCCATGGGTCGCCGAGCGGAGACGTGGCGGCGGTGGCGAACAAGGTGCTGCTGCCCGGAACGCTGGGCGTGCGGCTGGTCGGCTATCATGCGGTCGATGGCGGCTATATCGACAATGGCCGGACGGGCGCGACCGACATCAACCGGGTGCTGACCAGCGGGTTGCGCGGCACGTTGCGCTGGGCCTTGGGCGATGGGTGGCAAGCCGAACTGGGCGGTGGGGGCCAGTCGATCGTCGCGCGCGACGCGCAATATGTGATGAGCGAGGATGTGCTGGTCAGCCGCGCGGCGATCGCGCAACCGTCATGGAGCGACATGACGTTCGGTCGTCTGCTGCTGTCGAAGAAATGGGACGATGGTCTGCAATTGGTGTCGGCGACCGGGCTGGTGCGGGGGGCCTCGTTCGAGCGGTTCGACGCCAGCGTGCTGGGCGCGGGCCAAGCCTATCAACTCGATGGATCGAAGACCCTGTTCACGCATGAAAGCCGCCTGTCGCGGCGGCTGGCAGGCGGCGGCTCCTGGGTCGTCGGCATCAATCTGGTGTCCGACCAGTCGGTGATGGGGCGTACGCTGACCGCCAGACAGGGGGTGCGACCGGTGATCGGCGTGACCAACCTGACGCGCAGCGGCGCGATCTTCGGCGAGGCGACGCATCCGCTGAGCGCTCGGCTGTCGCTGACGATGGGCGGGCGGGTGACGGCGGCGCGGGTCGATGGCGAACCCTCGATCCGGCCGCGCAGCGCCAATTACGTCCGGGGGCGCTCGACCACGCGGGTCGATCCGACCTTCGGCTTTTCCTGGGTGATGGCCCCGGCCTGGAGCCTGTTCGGTCGCTATCAGTCGGGGTTCCGCACCGGCGGTCTGGCGGTCGCGGCGGGGGTGGGGCGGGTCGCCAATTTCGAATCCGACTCTATCCATATGGTCGAGTTCGGCGTCCGCCGTCTGCGACGCGGACCGACCGGGCTGTCCGCCTCGCTCAGCCTGTCGCACGCCCGCTGGACCGCGATCCAGGCCGATCTGCTCAACCGGTCGGGGCAACCGGTTACCAGCAATATCGGCGACGCACGGGTCGATGCGCTGGAGGGCTGGGCCGAATGGGTGCCGCAGCGCGACTGGCACCTGACCGGGGCGGTCTTCGTGACGGACAACGAGGTGACCGGCGCCACCGCCGCGCTCAGCCGGGCGAAGAACCGGCGGCTGCCCGAAACGCCCAGCGTCTCGGCACGGCTGGGCGTGGCGCGCGATTTCCGCGTGTCGCCCGAACTGATCCTGTCGGCGCGGGGGGAGGCCAGCTTCGTCGGGCCGTCGGTGCTCGGCGTCGGCGACATGTTCGACGTGCGGCAGGGCGGCTATGGCATCGGCAACCTGTCGCTGACCGCGCGCAAAGGCCGCTATTCGCTGGCCGCCACGCTCGACAATATCCTGGACGAGCGGGGCAATCGCTTCGCCTATGGCAATCCGTTCCTGCTGGGTCGGCGCAACGTCTCCACCCCGGTCAGGCCGAGGACGTTCGGGGTGCGGATGGGCGTCGATCTGTGATCGCGGCGCGGGCGTAGGCGGCGAAGCCCGCCAGCACATGGCGCAGGCGAAAGGCGTGGAAGTGGCGGATGGCGGGCACCGGCCCGACGAAGCGCATCCGCAGGTTGCGCACATCCTCGCGGATCAACCGTCCGATGCGGCGGTCGGTCCACAGATGCTTGGCATAAAGCGCGCCGTCGCCGAAGCCATAGCCCGCCAGCAGCGCGACCGCTTCGTCCTCACGCCTGCGGCCATGATAATGGTCGACCACGAAGCCGGGATCGTAGCGGATGGGGATGCCCGCCGCCTGTGCGCGGAACAGGAAGTCGGTATCCTCGGCGGCACGGAAGGGCGCACCCGCCCCGAAGCGTTCGTCGAACCGCCCGACCAGGCTCCGCACATCGGCGGTGAAGGCCAGGTTCGCCCCCATCACGAAGCCGCCGGGAAACCCGTTCGGGTCCGCCGTCATCGGATGATCCTCCAGCTTGACGGTGACGGGCAGGTCCGCCGGATCGCCCAGCAGGATGCGCCCGCCGATCACGACGGGAGCGGAGAACGCGGCAAAGGCCCGGATCAGCCGGGCGAAGTAATCGGGATGCAGCACGCAATCGTCATCGGTCATCGCGATGATCCGCCCCCGCGCCGCCGCCAGCGCCATGTTGCGGGCCCGCGACAGGCCGGGGCGCGGTTCGGACAGCAGGCGGATGGTGAAGCCGCGCTCGGTCGCCCAGTAGCGCACCATGGCGGGCGTACCATCGGACGATCCGTTGTCGACGACGATCAACTCCAGTCGCGTCCCGCGCGCCTGCTCCGCCGCCCGCACGATCGAGGCCAGCGTCGCGGCCAGACTGTCGCGCCGATTGCGGGTGCAGATCAGCAGGCTGACGTCGATCATCCGGCCACCATCGCCGCCGTCTCCAGCGGGGAGCGGGCCCGGCGGACCAGCGGACTGGCCTGCGTCCAGGTGGCGATATAGGCGCCGACCTTGCCATAGTCATTGTCCATGACGACATGCGGAATGCCGAGCAGCAGCGCCAGGATATGGCCGTGCAGCCGGTCGGTCACCACCGTCTCCCCCCGCGCCAACAGGCGAAGCCCGCGCTCGACGCGGCTACGCGACCGGGCGAGCGGATCGTCGGTGGCGACCGGCGGCTCCTCCAGCCAGTCGAGCATGACGCTTCCCCTGATGCCCGAAAGCGGCGCATCGTCGCGCTCCGCCCGTTCGGCGTCGGAGCGCAGCAGCATCAGGCAGGCGCAGTCGGCCTCGACCGGGCGGGGAAGGGCACCGAGGCCGAAGGCGGAGTCTGGCGCAAGCGTCGTCGGGCAGTCGAAATGCCGTTCCGCCAGTGCGAGGCTGGCGGTGTCGCGGACATGGAGGTGAAAGTCGGGATGCTCGGTCCCCACCTTCGCGAACCGATCGCGCTGGGCTTCGTCGCGGAAATGGATCGACTGGGGAAGCTGAACCACCCGGCGGTCGCGGAAACGAGCCAGTATCGTCTCACGGAAATGCTGGTGATGCGGCCAGATATCGCCCAGATTGCCGCCGCCATGGATCAGGATCGGACCGTGGGGGCAGGCGTCCCGCAGCGCCGCCTCGTCGAAATCGTCCCAGCGGCAGATATAGGCCGGACCGCCCGCGCCGATGTGATGCAGACAGGCCATCTCCCCCAGCCAGATCGCGCTGTCCCCGACATTGGGATGATCGGGAAAGTCGACCAGCGCGTAAGCTTCGCCCGGTCGGACATGGCGACGATATAGCTCGTGCAGCAACGTCCGCTGGTGTTCGATGACGTCGCCGGTCATGCGGCGATGGCGCTCGGCCCGGCGGCGCAGACGCTGGCATAGAGCGCTTCGCACCGGTCCAGCCACAGGTCGCGGGCGAAATGCGTCTCCACCCGGCGACGGGCGACGCTGCGGGGGATGGCGATGGCGGCAAGGATCGCCCCGCCCAGCGCCGTGCTGTCGCCCGCCGGGGCGATGCACCCGGCCTCGCCCACGACCTCGCGCGCCGCACCCGCATCGAACGCCGCGACGGGCAGCCCACAGGCCATCGCCTCGATCGCGACCAGCCCGAACGGCTCGTCCCAGCACGGCGTGAACAGGAAGACCGATGCCCGCCCCAGTTCCGCCGCCAGGGCCGTGCCGTCCAGATGCCCGCCATAGCGGATCCCACCGCCCAGCCGGGGCTCGACCTCCGCCGCCCAGTAATCCGGGTCCTCGACCGCGCCGAACAGGGTCAGCGGGACGCCTGCGATCCGCGCCGCGTCGATCGCCTTATGAGTCCCCTTGTTCGGGGTGATCCGCCCGCACCACACCGCCTCGCCATTGCCGATCGGCACGAAAGGCCAGGCGGCGGGGTCGATGGCATTGTGCAGCACCGACGCCTCGGGCGGCGCACCCTCCGGCCACCAGGCACGAAGCTGGCTGGCGGAGGTTACGGTCAGGCGGTGGCTGGGCGCGGGGCTGACCCGGACGAAGTGATGCAGCGCGTCATAGGGCGGCACGTGCAGCGAGGTGACGGTCGGCGTCACGGCGGTGCGGCGCGGCTCCAGCGGAAAGCGGTGCAGGCTGTTATTGTGCACCACGTCGAACCCGCCGCGCGCGATCCGGTCGCAGGCCTCGGCATAGCCCGCATCGACATGCGCGATCAGTTCGGGCTTGCCGCGATGCTCGGCCCAGGGGAACACCGCCTCATAATGTTCGGGCAGTACGGGATCGATGGTGAAGCGCGGGTCGCTGTCGCCGCTGGCGAACAGCACCACCTCATGCCCGCGCGCCGCCAGCCCCTCCGCCAGATACCAGCCATGCGCCTCCATCCCGCCGAGAAAGGGCTGGCGGATCGGCTGGCGGACATGCGCGAGCAGCGCGATCCTCATGCCGCGACCTGGGCGCTCGCGGCGCGCTCCTCCAGCAAGCGGATGACGCTGGCGGTGTTGGCATAGGGCTGATGGCTCTGCTGGCCGGTCAGGCTCAGGTCATCGGCATCGGGGCGGCGCAGGATGCGAATCGGGCGACCGGGCGTGTCGTCGATCAGGCCCATCAGGCGAAAGGCGTGCAGCCAATGGCCCATGGTGCGGTATCCCCATTTCTCCTCGAACAGTTCGGCATTGCGCACCACGCTGTCGATATGATGGACGGGGGGCATGTGGTGCGGGTGGTATTGGTGATAGGCGAGGCCGCCCTTGATCCAGGCGATCGGCACGCCCGCCTTGTCGACCAGCTTGCCGAAATCGGTATCCTCGCCGCCATAGCCCGAATAGCGTTCATCGAAGCCGCCCGTCGCCAGGAAGGTCGCCCGCCGCATCGCGAAATTGAGCGACCAGAAGCAGCGATAATCCTCGCACCGCTCGATCCCCTCCGGCGGGGGGCCGCGCCGGTCGGAATGGCGGACGGCGCGCGCCGCGAAGTCTTCATAGCGCCATTCGCCCTGGGTCGCGCCGCCGGGCAGGTACAGGACCTCGCCCATCAGCAACCCGTCCATCTCGTCCAGATAGCGGTCATATTGGGCGATCAGGTCGGGCGCGGGGATGCAGTCCATGTCGAGGAAGACCAGCTTGTCGCCGATCGCCGCCTTTGCCGCCGCGTTGCGCGCCTGGGCCAGCGGCAGGCGCGGGCCCGACACCATCATCTGGCGGATCGGGAAGGGCGCGTCGGGCAGGTCATAACCCTCGTCCTGGATCACCGCGACGATCAGTTCGACCGGGAGCAGCGTCTGACGGCTCAGGCCCAGCACCACGTTGCGGAGATGATCGGGGCGGCCCCCGGCAAGAGTGACCACCGAGATGCTGGATGGCGAGATCATGAATGGGCTCCGGCGGAATTGGGGGTGGGGGAATGATCGAGTTCGACCGGCCAGAGCCGCGCGGCCAGCGCCTCCAGCCAGTCGGCGGCGTCCTGCGCGGGGGTGTCGGCGATCATCACGCGCTGGGCGGCGGGGCGGTGCTGGCTGCGGGTTTCGGCCAGCGCGGCGGTCCAGCTTTGCGCCGAAGAGGGAAGGTGCGGCCGGACACAGGCGACGCCCGCCGCCGCCAACGCCTCGGCCTTGCGGTGCTGCTCATCGAAATAGCGCCATTCCGGAATGGCGAGCCAGGGCCGGGCGGCGGCCAGGATCTGCTGGCAGGTGGTGTTGCCGGTCGAGGCGATGACCAGGTCGGCGGCGGCGACATGATCCGCCGCATTATCGACCCAGCCGCGATGCTCGATATTGGCGGGCTCGGTGGCGTGCCAGTCGCGCACGACCGGGCCGATGGTGATCCAGCGCGCGCCCGGACGGCTACGCGCCCCGACGCCGAGCGGGGCCTGTGCGAAGCCTTCGCCGCCGCCGCCGGACAGGACCAGAATCACCTCTTCCTCCGGTCCGACGCCGATCCGCTGGCGGGCGAGTTCGCGCTCGGGGACGCGGGTGTCGACGCCCAGGCCGCCCGCGAAACAGGTCTTGGCGCGCATCGCCGCGTCCCATTCGGGTTGGGCCAGCGCCTCGTCGAACGCTGCGAGCAGCCCGGCGGCCCCGTCATAGGCGGCGCGGTGGCCCGGATCGCTCCGGTCGCCATGTTGCAGGATCTTCACATGCGGGACCGAGCAGATGCGCGCGAGCTGTGCGATCTCCGCCGACACGTCGCAGATCATCAGCGCGGGGTCGGCGCGGTCGAACCATCCCGCGATCAGCGCCATGGCATGCCGGATGCCCGGCCAACCCAGCGGTGCGCAGTGGAGTGTGTCGGGCGTCGGCACCGCGTCCAGCCCGCGTGCCTCCAGCCCGGTCGGCTCGAACAGGGAGGGGATGACGACCATCTCCACCTGCGGCGGCAGCGGGGGGAAGATATCGTCGCGTGCACAGAACACCGTCACCGGGCGCTCGGGCGGCAGCGCGTTCAGGATCGCGGCGCAGCGTTCGGCATGGCCGCGCCCCTGATGGTGGACGAAGTAACCGAAGGGCCGGGTCATGCCGCGCTGGCCCGGATGGCGCTGCGCACCGGGATCGCGGCGGGCTTGGGATCGGCCAGACCCAGCCGTTCCAGCCCCTCCAGCACGCCGCGCGCATGATGGCCCGCGACACGCATCAAGCCCTCACGCGGGGGCAGTCCGGCCAGTTCGTCGCTGGCATTGCCGACGACGATGGCATGGCCGCACGCCTCCAGCATGTCGACATCGTTGCCGCTGTCCCCCGCCGCGATGCACGCGCCAAGCGGCAGGTTGAGCCGCCGGGCATAGGCCGCCACCGCCGCCGCCTTGCCGCCCAGCGGCGCGAGCACGTCGATCAGCCGGCCATGCGAGAAAACGGTCTTGGCGGCAATCCCCTGTTCTGCCAGCGTCGCGCGGACCCGCATCGCATCCTCCGCCGTGCCGAAGAAGCTCAGCTTGTGCGGCCCGGCGGTGTCGCGCGGCTGGGGACGCAGGCGCAGCGGCTTCAGCGCGGCGACCACCGCCTTGCGGTCCCATCCGTGGTTCAACCGCGCGGAGAAGGCGGGACATTCCTGCCAGCCGCGCTGGCTCTTCAACATGATGCGCGTGCCGACATCGGTGATGAAGGCATCGGGTTCGGGCAGGCCCCATTGCGACAGGATCGCGCGCGCCATCGCGAAGGAGCGCCCCGTCGCCACGACGAAGGGAAGGCCGCTCGCCCGCCGCCATTCGGCAAACCCATAGGCCCCCGCCGGGCAGCCGGTCAGCGTATGGTCGATATCGCTGGCCAGCAGTCCCGGCGCGCGGGGCAACCGAGCATAGAGGGCGGTCGATTCCGCAGCATAGCGCCGCCAGTCATAGTGCGCCGCGCCCGAACGCCCCGCCTCGCTCATCCGCGCGTGACATTCGGGATCGGCCAAGATGGTCAGGCACGCCTCGGCAATGGCGCTTTCGTCGCTCGGCTCGACCAGCAGGCCATGGTCCAGCGCCCCGACGATCTCGCTGGGGCCGCCATGGCGGGTCGCGACCACCGGCACCCCCGCCGCCGCGGCCTCGATCAGCGTCAGGCCGAAGGGTTCGTGCAGCGCCGCGTTGACGAAGATGCCGCCCTTTGCCGCCCGGTCATAGAGCGCCGCGACGTCATGCCCGTCATGTTCGGGCGGCAGCGCGAAGCGGCCGTGCAGCGCGGGGCTTTGCGCCAACGCCTGAAGTTCGGCCAGCACCGCGCGTTCCTCGGGCGATCCGGGGCCCTCATGCTGTCCGGCCAGAATGACCAGATTGGCAGCGTCCCGAAGCGCGGGCGAGGCGGCATAGGCGCGGGCGAGCGCGCCGAGGTTCTTCTTGGCGACGGGCCGGGCGATCGCCAGCACGATCGGCTTGGCGGGGTCGGCCAGCATGGTGTCGAGCCGTTCGGACAGCGAGGGGCGGCTGATCGGACTGGCGTCGCGGCTGGGGACGCCGGGCGGGATGCAGTGGATACGGCCCGTGACCGGCGCGGCATAGGCATGGACCTGCCGCTCCGCCTCGTCGCGGGTGGAGACGATGATGGCATCGGCCCCGGCGATGGCGCTGCGTTCGGCGGCGATCCGTCCGTCCAATGCGGGGCTGTTGCCCTGATGCTTGCGCTTGTCGATGCCCAGCGCATGGGGGGTGTAGATGAAGGGGATGGCGAAGCGGCGCCGTGCCTCGGCCGCGACGGCGGCGGCGTCGGAGAAATGCGCGTGGATCACGTCGGGCAGACGCGGCAAGCCTTCCAGATGCGCGCAGAACGCCTCGGTAAAGGCCGCCAGGTCGTTGGCCAGCGCTTCCTTTTCGAGATAGCGGTGATCGCCCGTCGCGATCCGGTCGATGGTCAGCTTGGGCGAAATCCGCTCGCTGGCCAGACCATGTTCGCGGTCCAGCGCCACATCGTCGAACAACCGGGTGACGATCGAGACTTGATCCGTATCAATATGATCCGCCTGCGCCATCGCTGCATCGAGAATATAGGCGATATGGCCGCCCGTGTCGGCGGTGATGCCATAATGGACAGGCGGCGATTTCAGGCAGCCGCCAAGTGCCAGATGCAGGATGAACAATCTCGCCCCTTTCGTTATGGAGCAAGAACGTTAGTAATATTGATTAGCTCCCAGTTGTTTCAGGGATTTATCGGGGCGGCGGCCACGATGGTTTTCGTTGTTCCGATCTTGATCTTTATCAAGTTTGGCTGGACCGATCAGGTTGGGGCGTTGGTCAGAAAGGCGATGGCTCCCGTGATATCCGCCGGTTCGGCACCGTTCCCCGAAGGCTTCAAGAATGCGCGTCGGGAACACTCCGACAGAAGCGCATGGTTTGGGAGCGCGAGGCAAACTCGTAACGCATGATCGGGCCCACTGGCGCGGGACATGAACATTATTTTATGTTGCGGAGCGGAGCGGCATTTCGCGCTTTTTCGCCTCCATCGACGAATGGTGGAGACGTCAGGATGAATCGACGCACGGCGCGTCGCGCGGTGGGCGCGGCGGTGATGACGGCCATGGCGGCTGCGGCCCAGGCGCAGGATGGTCGGATGCCCGACAAGGCTCCCGGCGCGGATCGGCCTGTGCTGGGCCAGACCGAGCGGGACGCGCCGTTCGCGACCGAGTCCGCGATGGTCTACCCCAGGACGATCGGCTGGCCGGAGGGGCGGACCCCCGTCGCGCCGCGCGGCTGGCGCGTCACCAAATTCGCGGGCGGGCTCGACCATCCGCGCCAGGCGCTGATCCTGCCCAATGGCGACGTGATCGTGGCGGAGGCGCGCACCGCCCTGAAGCCCGACCTCGAACCCGAACAGGCGCGGGCGCGGCATATGGCACGCGGCTATGGCTTTTCGGCCAACCGGCTGACCCTGCTTCGCGATGCGGACGGCGACGGCGTGGCGGAGCAGCGTCATGTCCTGCGCGAGGGGCTGAACCAACCCTTCGGGATGCAATATGCGAACGGGCGGCTCTATGTCGCCAACACCGATGCGGTACTGAGCTTTCCCTATCAGCCGGGGCAGACGCAACTGACCGGTGCGCCGCGCACCGTGGTCTCGCTTCCGGCGGGCGGGTATAACAATCACTGGACGCGCAACCTGCTGCTCTCGCCAGACGGGCGCACGCTGTACGTCTCGGTCGGGTCGGCCTCCAACGTCGCCGAGAACGGTATGGACGAGGAAAAGCGCCGCGCCGCCATCCTCGCCATCGACCTGTCGAGCGGGCGGGAACGGCTTTACGCCTCGGGTCTGCGCAATCCGGTGGGGATGGACTGGGCACCGGGATCGGGGACGCTATGGACCGCCGTCAACGAGCGCGACCATTTCGGCGATGATATCTCTCCCGACTATCTGGTCGGGGTGAAGGAGGGCGGCTTCTATGGCTGGCCCTATAGCTATTACGGCAAGCAGGATCCGCGCCATGCCAACAACCGGCGTGACCTGTTGGCGACGACCCTGATGCCGGATGTGGCGGTCGGTGCCCATGCCGCCGCGCTCGGCCTCGCCTTCGCCAAGAACACGCCGGCGGACGCGCAATATGCCTATGTCGCGCGGCATGGGTCGTGGAATCGATCGACGCTGAACGGCTATGACGTGCTGGTCGTCCCCTTCGCGCAGGGCCGCCCGACCGCCGCGCCGCAGCCCTTCCTGACCGGCTTCGTCGCCGACGCTAAAAAGCGGGAGGTGTTCGGTCGTCCGGTCAGCATCCAGACGCGCTCCGACGGTGCGCTCTATGTCGTCGATGATGCCGGGGATACGGTCTGGCTGGTCCGACGCGCCGGATGATGCTCCGGCTCGCGGGGCTGCTCGCGCTGCTTCCCGCCGCTCCGCTATGGGGGCAGAGCGTGCCGCTGGTCGATACCGAGGACGCCACATTGTCCTCGGTATCGGTGGGCGGGGGCGGGATGCATCCGATCCTGACCCTGGACGTGCGCAACGGCGATTATGCCCGCGCGACCTATGACCAGGACGGACCGGGTGTGGACCGCGTGCCGGTTCATGCCACCATCGGGCTGGCGGTGGTGCTGGATCGCGATGCGGCGGGACGGGGGCGCTGGTTCCTGACGGGGCAGAGTTCCAATGGCTTCCACGCGCCGTCGCCCGGCGAGCGCAGCCGCCCGCGCGCTTTTTACGAAAGCAACACGATCGCGGCGCTGGCGTGGCGTCCGGTCGAGGGGCTGACGGCGGCGCTCGCCTATGCGGTGAAGACCAGCCCCAACGGCGTCGATCCCACGACACAGGAGGCGAGCGTGACCATGGCCTGGACCGGCAAGGACGCGCTGGGCGATCTCGGCCCCAATATCGTGGTCACCCGGCGGACGCAGGGCGATGGCGGGTTCTTCACGCTGGCGAGTCTGTCGCCGTCGCAAAAATTGGGCGAGGGCGAGGATGCGGCGCAACTCTCCCTGCCGTTGGCGTTCGGCATGGGTTGGGATGGGTTCTACGGCGAAGGCCTGGGCGACCGCGCCTATGGCAGCGCGGGGTTTGCTCTGTCGCAACCGCTGACGCTGGGCGGCGCGAAAGCGACCTTGCGCGCGGAGATATTGGCGCTGATCCGCGACGGGGCACTGGCCGCATCGGAAGCGCCCAATGCGACCAGCGACCGGATCATACCACTCGCCACCCTGTCCTTGCGGATGGGGTGGTGAGCGGCGTGGGAATCAGCGCTTGGTGAAACCGCCGATCCCGGCGATCGCCAGCTTTTCGGCGGGCTTGGACATTTCGGCGAAGGTCAGCCGCAGATAGCGGACCGGGCGGACGCTGGTGAAGGGCAGGCGCTGGGTCGATAGGGCATAGGCGATGTTGGAGAATTCGCCCGACCCCGCCGGGGTCCAGCTTTTCCCGTCGACGCTCGTCTCCGCGACATAGCCGCGCGGCGGGGCGGCGTCGATCATCACTTGGCGCGACGGGGTCAGGCTGAAGCCCGCGACATCCTGCGTCTTGCCCATGTCGATGGTCACGCTGGCGGGCTTGCCCGGTGTCGGCGCGGGCTGGATCCAGATGGTCTTGGCGTCATTGTCGAGCAGCTTTTCCGCCCCCGGCGCGCTGGCCGACACGATGGCCCAGCCCTTGGTATCCATGACCGTCGGGTCGCTCGACACGATGGCGGGCACGGGGACCGGCGCGACGCTTTTGAAGAGCGAAACCTCGCTGATCGCGGGGCAGACGGCTGCGTCGACGATGCGCAGGCGGATGCGGCGTGCGGTGATCGGCGCGGGCAGGCGGATGATCCGCTGTGCGCTGATGCACTCATGCTCGGCCAGTTGCTGCCATGCGCCGTTCACCTCGGCATCGACCGCGAAGCGCGTCACGCGGACGCCCAGCGGCAGATATTCGCGGATGCGGATCAGGTCGAAGCTGCGCCCCGGCGGCAGGTCGAGCGTCAGGCTGGGCGTGGTCACGCCATCGGGGGCGGACCAATAGGTATCGCGGTTGCCGTCCAGCACTTTGGCCGCCTCGAACCCCTTGCCGCGCACATGGCTGGCGCTCGCCACCGCGCCTTGGGCGAGGTCGCTCGCGAAGCTGGCGCGGATCGCGTCGCCGAAGCTCTTGAGGATCTTCACATCCTGATCGGGGATGCGCCCGCGCCGGTCGGGCGGCAGGTTCAGGTTCATGTTGGTGCCGCGTGCGACCGAGGTGTCGAAATAGCCGACCAAATTTTCCGGGCTGCGGACCTTGGAGTCCTCGTCGGCATGATAGAACCAGCCGGGCCGGATCGAGGTGTTGGTCTCGGCAGGCCACCAGAGCGCACCCCCTCGCACGCCCGAATTGCCTTCGGACTGGACGTACGGATGGTTCGGCATGGTCGGCCAGCAGGGATCGCCCGCCACGCCATCCTCATTGCCGACCCAGCGAATGTCCGCGCCGAGCGGATCGAAGGTGCAGGCCATGGGCTGGTGCTGGTGGACCAATGCGATGATCGAGGGCCAGTTATAATATTTGGGCGCATCGATCTGCCGCGTCTCGCGCGCGCCGCCATAATAGCCGTCGCCGCCATTGGCCCCGTCGAACCAGAATTCGAACAACTCGCCATAGCCGGTGCAGAGTTCGACCACCTGCTTGCGGAAATACTCCACATAAGCGGGCCGACCATATTCGGGGTGGTTGCGATCCCAGGGCGAAAGATAGATGCCGAACGCCATACCGGCACGCTTGCAGGCATCCGACATCTCGCGAACGATATCGCCCTGGCCGTTCTTGTAGGGCGAGTTGCGGATGCAATGCTCGGTCAGCTTCGTCGGCCAGAGGCAGAAGCCGTCATGATGCTTCGCCGTCAGGATGATGCCCTTCAAATTCCCCGCCTTGGCCGCCGCGACGATCTGGTCGGCGCTGAAATCGCTGGGGTTGAAGGTCCTCGGGTCTTCGTCGCCATACCCCCATTCCTTGTCGGTGAAGGTATTCATGGCGAAGTGGATGAAGGCATATTGCTCGCGCTGATGCCAGCGCCACTGCCGCGCCGAGGGGACCGCGCCATAAGGGGCGGGGGCACCCGGCCCGGCTTTGGCGAAGGCGGGCGTGGCGGAGGCGACGAGCCCGGTGGCGAGGACGGCGCGGCGGGAGAAATCGGTCATCTTCAAGGCGGCTCCGGGAGGGATCAGGCGGGCAGGTGGTCGAAGGAGGGCGGGCGGTCCTTGGGGTTGCGACCAAAGGCGCGGTTGGGCTGCGCGCCCATGGTGAAGGACAGGGTGCCGCCCTTGGACAGCGTCGCATGGTCGATCCAGCTCTTGGTCCAGGGACGACCGTTCCAGGTCACCGACTGGATATAGGGCGTGGTCGGACCATTGCCCTTGGCCTCGATGGTCAGGGTTCGATCCCCGCCCATCGCCACCTGTGCCCGATCGAACAGCGGACCGCCGAACACATAGGCGCCGCTGACCGGATCGACCGGATAGAAGCCGAGCGCGGAAAAGAGGAACCACGCGCTCATCTGGCCGCAATCGTCATTGCCGATGATGCCGTCGGGGGCGTTCTTGTACATCTCGGTCAGCAGGCGGCGGACCATGGCTTGGGTTTTCCACGGCGCGCCGACATAGGCGTAGAGATAGGCGGCATGCTGGTCCGGCTCATTGCCATGCGCATATTGTCCGACCAGCCCCGAAATGTCCGGCGGCGCGTTCTTGGGCAGCGTCGAGGGCGCGCTGAACAACTCGTCCAGCTTGGCCTCGAACTTGGCATCGCCGCCCATGTGGCGGATCAGGCCGTACACGTCATGCTGGTTGAGGAAGGTCGCCTGCCAGCCATTGGCCTCGGTATAATCCCGCCACCAGGGCTTGGGCATATGGCCGAGTTGGACGGGATCATAATCCTTCCACCAGCTACCGTCATCGAAGCGCGGACGGGCGAAACCGATCGAGGGATCGATGACGTTGCGCCAATTGCCCGAGCGCTTGAGGAGGCGGTCCGCCTCGGCCGTCTTGCCGACCCGGCGCGCGATGTGCGACGCGGCCCAGTCGTCATAGGCATATTCCTGCGTCCGGCTGACGCTTTCGAACCATTTGTCGGCGGGGACATAGCCCTTGGCGTCGTACAGGTCGCGGCCCTTGCTATTGTCCAGATCGGGCGCGGAGAAGTCGAAGCTGCGCTTGGCGATGCCGGGCCAGGCGGCGGCGTAATCGGCGGGAATGCCCTTCACCATCGCCTCGGCCATGATCGGCGTGCCGTGCCAGCCGATCATGATGCCCGTTTCCTTGCCCTGAAGCGTCCAGACCGGCGGGCCGTAGAGGCTCTGTTGGGTCTGGCGGATGACGTCCTCGATCAGCTTCCTGGCCTGTTCGGGCTGGGTCAGGATCAGCCAGGGGTGCAGCGCGCGGTACGTGTCCCAGGTGGAATAGGTGCTGTAGGCGAACTGGCCAGCGGGTGTCGTGTGCACCCGCCCGTCCAGCCCGACGTAACGCCCGTCCACGTCGGAGAAGAGCGTCGGCGCGATCAGCGTGTGGTAATTGGCCGAGGCCATGATCGTCCGCTGATCCGGCGTCCCGCCCTCGACCCGGACCCCGCCCAGCGCGGTCGCCCAGTGGCGTTGCGCCGCCTCCAGCACGCGACCGAAGTCCCAATGCGACGCCTCCGCCGCCAGATTGGCCTTCGCCCCCGCCACATCGACTGCCGAGATGCCGCAACGGATCAGCAGCGGCGCATCGCCCAGTTCGTCGAAATGGAGCGCCGCCTTCAACCGGTTGCCCTTGGCGTTGGTGCCCGCAACCGGCGCATCGCCGTCACCATAAAGCTGGATACGGCTCGGCCTCTTCGACAATTGCATCGCGAAGAAGATGCGCCGTCCCTTGGCCCAGCGGAACACGCGGCGGGTGCCGGTGATCGTGCCGTCGGGCTCGATAGTCAGCTCGGCATCGGTGATCAGCGGCCTGGCATCGCTTTTGTCGAGGACCAGATGCGACAGGTCGATCAGGACATGGCCCGGCCCCTTGGGATAGGTATAACGGTGCCACCCCGTCCGCTCGGTCACGGTCAGTTCGGCCAGAACGCCGGACTCCAGCTTCACCCGGTAATAGCCGGGTTCGGCCATCTCGTCGGAGTAGCGCTGGCGATAGCCTTCGTCCAGGTTGGACAGCGGCCCCGGCACCAGCTTCAATTCCCCGCGCGTCGGCACCACCAGCACGTCCAGCATGTCGCCGATCCCGGTGCCCGACAAATGGGTATGGCTGAACCCCATGATCGAGCCGTCGCCATCGTGATAGCCCGAACAGGTGTCCCAGCGCTCGACATCGGTGTCGGGGCTCAACTGCACCATGCCGAAGGGCAGGACCGCGCCGGGATAGGTATGACCGTCGCCGCCCGTCCCGACGAACAAATTGGGGCGGGTCGGTAAGGTGGGCAGGCTGGCCATCACGCCGCGAATGGGGAGGGCGGCGAGCGCGGTTCCGGCCAGGAGCGCGCGGCGGCTCAGGATCATGCAAAGGTCTCCCGCAGGACTTCCGGCCTTATGGCCGCGACATGGACGACCAGTTCGCCGAACAGGCCATTGGCCCAGGCGAACCAGTCGCGCGTGAACTTGGTGGGATCGTCGATATCGACCCCTTCGTGAATGAAGCCGGTTCCGCCGTGCGACTGCCGGATCATGGCGAGGCTCGCGCGAAGCAATGCCGGATCGGTCGAGGTCAGCGCGCGGGTGACGACCGACATGGGCCAGACCTGGCCCGGCCCGGTATGGGGGCCGCCGATGCCGCTGATTGCCCGCCCCTCGAAATACCAGGGATTGTTCCGGCTCCAGCAGGCCGCGACGGTGCGCTGCCACAGCGGATCGGCGGGATCGACGCAGCCCAGATAGGCGAGGCCGGAGAGCGAGGGCACATTGGCGTCGTCCATGAAGACGGCATTGCCATAGCCATCGACCTCATAGGCCCAGACCCGCTCGCCATTCGGCAGCGTCATCGTGCCGAACTGCCTGAGCGCGGTTTCGACTTCGGCACCGAGGGCTGTCGCATCCTGCGCCAAGGCGGCCTCCCCGACCGCGTTCGACAGCGCGGCGAGTTCCCGAAGCACCGTCATCGCGAACAGATTGGCGGGCACGAACTGCCCGTACAGGCACGCATCGTCCGAGGGGCGGAAGCTCGAATGGATCATGCCATTGGGCCGGGTCGGCAGGCCGGTGCCGCGATACAGTGTCTCGGTCGGCTCGGGCGCGGACCGCCGGAAGCGATAGGGGCCGGGGCCATCCTTGCGCTGCTGCTCGCGGAAGGTCTTCACGATCAGCGCGGCGGAGGCCTTCCACTCCGCATCGAACGGCGTCGTGTCCCCCGTTTCGCGCCAATAGCCATAGGCCAGCCGGATCGCGTAGCAGAGCGAGTCGATCTCCCATTTCCGCTCGGCGACGCCGGGTTTCATTTCGGTATCGTCGCTCAGCGCCCATTTCAGGTTCGTCCGGGCGCTCGGGTCCTGCATGAAGGCATTGGCGTAAGGATCGATCAGGATCGACCGCGCCTGTCGCCCGATCAGCCCCCGGAAGAGCCGCCCCAGCGCCGGGTCGCGCTTCACGAGGTGAAGGTACGGCCGCAACTGCGCCGCCGAATCCCGCAGCCAAAGGCACGGAATGTCGCCGGTGATGACGAAGGCATCCGGCTTGCCATTCACCTCGCCCAGCGACAGGACGGTGGTGTCGAGCGTGTTGGGATAGCAGTTGCCGAACATCCAGCGGAGTTCGGGGTCGGCGATCATCTTCGAGACGCGGGTGATCTCCGCCTCGACCGCCTTCGACACGAAGCGGCGTTCGGCCACCGGCGGTCGCTTGCTGATAAGCGAAGGCGCGGCGGCGAAGGCCGGGGCGGCGGCCAGCGCCGCGCCCCCGGCGATCAGTTCACGACGGCTGGGCCTCACTTGGGCAGGTCCTGCGCCTGACCGGTGACGGTGAACTGCGTCCACTGGCCCACGCCGTCACCCGGCTGGCCGCCGCCGATATAGAGCTTGTACGTACCCGGCAGGATGCGGCGGCTGCCGTCGCGCCATACCTGGCTCATCAGGCGCGGATCGATGGTGAAGCGCGCGGTGCCCGCCTGGCCGGGCTTGAGCGCGACACGGGTGAAGCCGACCAACTGGCGTTGCAGCACGGGGTCGGTCATCACCGGCTTCTCGTCGGTCGAGGGCGGGACCAGATAGGCTTGCGCGACTTCCTCGCCGCTGCGCTGGCCGATATTGCGCAACTGCACCGCGACCTCGACCGGCTGGCCGACGGCGACGCTGGCGGTCACGCTCGGCTGGCCATAGTCGAATTTGGTGTAGCTGAGGCCATGGCCGAAGCCCCAGGCGGGCTTGCCGGTGAAATAGCGATAGGTCCGCTCCTTCATGCCGTAATCGGCGAAGGCGGGCAGGTCGGCGGTCGATCGATAGATGGTGACGGGCAGGCGACCCGAAGGGTTCACGTCGCCCGAAAGGATCTCGGCCAGCGCCGTGCCGCCCTCGGCCCCCGGATAAAAGGCCGCCAGCGTCGCGGCGGGCTTGATGTCACCCAGCGACACCGCCGAGCCCGACACGACGACCGCAACCACCGGCTTGCCGGTCGCCTGGAGCGCGGCGAGCAGCTTGCGCTGCATCTCGGGCAGCACGATGTCGGTGCGGTCGCCCCCTGCGAAACCGGGGACCGAGACGCCCAGCGCCTCGCCCTCCAGATCGGGCGACAGGCCGACCACCGCGACCAGCACATCGGCATCGCCCGCGACCTTCAACGCCTCGGCCTGAAGCGCCTCGGCGGGGGGGAGCCATTGCAGGCGGAAACCTTCGTCGCCGCCCTTATGGTCGATCTCGACGCGGATGCGGCGCTGCGCGCTGCCGTCGATCGCGGTTTCCAGCGTCTTGCCGCCGATCACGTCGTCGATAACCAGTTGGTCGTCGATATAGAGCTTCACCGCGTCATGCGCCGGGCAGGCATGCCAGCAGGCCGGGCCGTCGAGCCGCAGACGATACTGGCCCGGCCCCGGCGGGGTCAGCGTGCCGGTCCAGCGGCGCTGGAAGGGCGCGGTCTTGGTATAGTTGAAGTCGATGCGGCGGTCCTGACCCGCCGCCGACCACTGGCCGTTCGCGCCCAGTGTCTCGACGGCGAGGCCGGTCTTGCCGTTCGCCGACAGCGCGGTTTCGGGGACGCCGACGAACGCCCCCTCGGCCAGCACCGAGCCTTGCGCATAGCGGACATCGCGCCCGAACTTCGCGCGGATGCCCTCCAGCGGCGTCACCGGGTTGATCGCGGTGCCGTGGTAATTGCCCTCCAGCACGCCCAGATCATCGGCATTCGCACCGAACACCGCGATCCGCTTGCCCTTGAGCGGCAGCAGGTCGCTCGGATTGTCGAGCAGGATGATGCCCTTGCGCGCCGTCTCCAGCGCCAGCGCGCGATTGGCGGGGGTGGCGAGTTGGCTGGGCTTGATCCGGTTCCATGGGCTATCGACCGTCAGCATGTGCCGGACCGCCAGCGCACGGGCCAGCGCGGTGTCGATCTCCGCCTCGGTCACCAGGCCGCGCTTCACCCCTTCGGGCAGCGACAGATAGGCCTTGCCGCAATTCAGGTCGGTCCCCGCGCGCAAAGCCGCCGCCGCCGCCGCGGGCGCGTCGGGCTGGGCATGGTGGAACATCCAGATATTGCCGACCGCGTCGCAGTCCGACACGACCAGCCCGTTGAACCCCCAATCGGTGCGCAGCCGCTGGGTCAGCAGCATCGGGCTGGCGCAGACCGGCGTGCCGTGGATCGCATTGTACGCGCACATCAGCGACAGCGCCTGCCCCTCGGTGATCGTCGCGCGGAAGGCGGGAAGATAGGTCGCCTCCAGATCGCGCGGGGACACCATCACGTCGAAGCTGTCGCGCCCGCCCTCCGGCCCCGAATGGACCGCGAGATGCTTGACGGTGGCGATGACCTTGGGGTGCTTGAGGTCCGGCCCTTGCAGGCCACGGACGAAGGCGATGCCGATGCGGCTGGTGAGGAAGGGGTCCTCGCCATAGGTTTCCTGACCCCGTCCCCAGCGCGGATCGCGGAAGATGTTGATGTTGGGCGACCAGATGGTGAGCCCCTGATACAGCCCGCGATCGGCGTTCAGCGGCCGGGAATTGAACTTCGCGCGCGCCTCGACCGCGACGACATCGCCGACCTTCTGGATCAGTGCGGGATCCCAGGTGGCGGCCATGCCCATCGCCTGCGGAAAGACGGTCGAGGGCCCGTTGCGCGCGATGCCGTGCAGCCCCTCGCTCCACCAGTCATAGGCGGGCAGGTCGAGCGCGGGTTCGGCGGGGGCCTCGTTGACCAGTTGCGCCGCCTTCTGCTCGATGGTCAGCTTCCGTGCGGCTTCGGGAAGGGCGGGGGGAGCAGCCTGACCGGCGGCGGCGAGGAGGAGGAAGGGGATCACTGGGCGTCCTTCGGACCGAGGGTGTAGATGGCAAGCGTGCGCGCCAGCGTGGCGGCGTCCGCGTCACTCCGAATGGTGAGCGTGATGCTCTCGCCTGGCAACAGGTCGAAGCCATCGTCGGACGGTTCGGCGGCGATGGTGCCGAAATTGACCTGCACCTGCCGCGCGAGGTTGCGCGCGCTCAGCGTCAATTGCTTGCCCTCCCAGCGGGCGGTGATGCCGGGGGCGGGATAGGCCATGTCGCGCGGCACCTTCCGCTCGACGATCTGGCGCGCGATCGCCTTGTCGCCGTCGAACAGTTCGGCGACGGCGTAGCTGCCTTCGGGCGCGGCATTGGCGAACAGCGCTGCGTCGGGAATCATCGCGACATCGCTGGCCGAGGCGGCGGCCATGGTCACGCCGCCCGATTGCGAGCCCAGCTTGCGGCCGTCCATCGCATAGCCGGTGACGCGCCAGCCCAGCGGCTTGGGCGTCGTGGCGTCCGACACCAGGGCGATCCGGGTCGCACCGGGCTTCGTCTCGGCCACGATGGTCTGCGGCGCGAAGAAGCGGCGGACCTCGTGCTGGAGCATCTTGTCATGCCCGGTCCAGTCGATGCTCGACCAACTGATCGCGGGCCAGCTATCGTTGAGTTGCCAGTAAAGCGAACCCAGCGTCACCGGGCGGCAGGCGCGGTGATGGCGCGCGGCAAGGCCGATGGCGCGCGCCTGCATCGCTTGGGACAGATAGACCAGATCGGCAAAGTCGCGCGGGTCGCGCAGATTCTGCTTCAGGTAGAAGGTGATGCGGTCATTGCCTTCACCGCTCAGGAACTTCTGGTGCGCCTTCATTACCGGGCTGTCGATGCGGAAGTCCGCCGGGTCGGCGAAGGTCGCGATGGTCGACAGGTCGGGGAAGGCCTGGAAGCCATATTCCGACATGAAGCGTGGGCAGCTGTCGGTATAGCGCTCGACCGGCTTGGAGCCCGACCAGACGTCCCAGAAATGGCGGTCGCCATCCTTGTCTGTGTCGGTCGGCCCCTCATAATCGGTGGAGGGCGAGCCCGGCCAATAGGGGATGCCGGGTGAATTCTTCGTCACCGCTTCGCGCAGCACGCGGTCGAACAGCACCGCCATGCCGGTGCCGATCCGTTCCTGTTCGTCCGGGCCGACCGCCTTCTTGAACGCCTTGCGATCCGACCAGTTTTCCCAGCCCGACAACACCTCGTTATTGCCCGCCCAGATGACCAGCGAGGGGTGCGATTGCAGGCGCGCGACCTGTTCCTCGGCCTCGATGCGGACATTCTCGCGGAACTTCGCGTCGGGGGGCGTCACGCTGCCGCCGAACATGAAGTCCTGCCAGACCATCAGGCCCAGTTCGTCGGCGGCGTCGTAGAAGCTGTGCTCGGGATAATAGCCCCCGCCCCAGATGCGGACCATGTTCATGTTCGCGGCGACCGCCTTTTCCAGCATCTGTCGCTCGGTCGCGGCGGAGACGCGCGCGGGGAAGGCGTCGAAGGGGATGACGTTGGTCCCCTTGGCGAAGATCACGTTGCCGTTGATCTTCAACCCGAAGCTACCCCCTTCACGGACCAGTTCGACGGTGCGCAGGCCGGTGCGCTTCTCCACCGCATCCGCGCCCGCCAGCGTGGCGTTGACGGTGTAGAGCGGATGCGCGCCGAAGCCGATGGGTTGCCAGCGCTGTGGGCGGGCGATCGAGACGGGGACGGTCACGTCATTCTCGCCCGCCTGCAGCGCGACCTCGCGGCGGACCCGGATGCGGCGACCATCGGGTCCGGTGACGGTGACGTCCATCCGCCCGGTCTGGGCACGGTCCGCCACCACCGAAGCGCGGGCGAGGATACGTGCCTCGGCATCGGTCAGTGCCTCCTGCTCGATGCGCAGGCCATCGATCCGCGCGGCGTCCCACGCCTCCAGCCGGACCGAGCGCCAGATGCCGATATCGACGATGCGCGGTGCCCAGTCCCAGCCATATTGGTATTTCGGCTTGCGGATATAGGGGGAGGTCTGAACGCCCTTGGGCTCGTCGCCATAGGGGGAGTCGTACTCACCGGGCAGCGGATGCTTCTCGGCCAGCACCATCGGCTGGAGCGTCTTGATCGGCGAGGCGAAGGTGACGACGATCTCGTTCGCGCCAGCCTTGAGCAACGGCTTGGCATCCGCGCGCCAGCGGCGATGCGCGTTGTCGGCGGACAGCAGCGTCCGACCGTTCACGCTGACGGTCGCGAAAGTGTCCAACCCCTCGAACACCAGGTCAAGGTGATCGCGGCGGAACATCTCCGGCGTGACGTTCAGCGAGGTCCGATACTGCCAGCCGGTCAGCCCCGCCCATTGGATCGGCGCTTCGTTCGCGCCCTTATAGGGATCGGGGACGATCTTGGCGGCGATCAGGTCCTGCTGCACGCTGCCCGGCACCGTCGCGGCCAGCCAGTTCGCCGCTTGGGGGTGCGCACGCGCGGCCTCTGCGTCCTTCGGATCGATCCGCACTTGCCAGCGGTCGAGTGTCGCCACCGTCTTGGGCGCGGCCAGCGCGGGGAAGGCCATGGGCAGGGGGAGGGCGAGTGCGGCCAGGATCAGGCCGAGGCGATGTTTCAAGCGGATGCTCCCAGAAGCTGACGGCTTCGCAGGTGCCGCGAGCGGCAAGCCGATGGGTGAAATTCCCTGCAATGTCAGGCTCGTCTTCGGCACCCGCATCCCCCTTGCTTACCGGCTTATCATGCGCCGGTATTCTCATGATATGTTTTGGTATCATGGCAAGGCGGACCAAGGGCGTCCACCCTTTTATGAGTTCGCGAGCATCGCACCGGCGATGCAACCGATTGGCGGGTTACTGACGGGCGGCAGGCGGGTTCAGTGCGCGATACCGAGCGCCAGCAATCCAATCACCCAGAGCAGCAGGACAAGCTCCGCCATCACGCACAATATGATGGTCATGACCAGGCCGGACAGCCAGCCCAGCCCATAGGCCCCGCGCGTCTGGAAGAAGAGATGGACCGGGAAGGCGAGCAGCAGAAAGGCCTCGCCCGGCAGATGCGCCAGCTTCGCCCACAGGATCATCATCGCGAGCAACAGGCTGACGAAGCTGAGCGAATAGGTGACGAAGACCGCATGGTCGAACATCGCCACGCCGCGCTTCCAGATGAAGACCAGCCCCATGAAGGGCATCGACAACAGGATCAGCGCCCAGGAGAATTTATAGCCATTGGCCTCCATCTTGAAGAGGAGGAATTCCGGGTCGCGAATGGCATGGGCCAGCTTTTCGTCGAGCGATTTCCAGCCCGTTATGACCCGCTCTTCATGCTCGCCGTCGCCCGACGCACTCGCCTTCGTCGCGCCACCGCCCAATGCGGTGCTGGTCAGTTCGAGCTGGCGATAGCGCTCCGCCAGCCGCGCACGCTCCTGGTCGACCGCCGCTACATCGCCCTTGTCGGCGAGGATGCTCGATCGCTGGCGGTCGAGCGCGGCGATCTGGCCCTGCGTCTTGACCGCCTCGGCATGGATTTCGGTCGCCGCTTCCCGCGCGTCCGAGGCGTTGATCGACCCGAATCCCCCGAATATCGAATAGGCGACGTACAATAGGAAGACGCTGAACAGATAGAGCGCCAATGGCGACAGAAAGCGTCGCCGCTCACCCGCGATATAGCGGCGGGTCAACTCGCCGGGCCTGGTGACGAGCATCGCTATCGTCCGCCACACCTGCCCCTCGATATGCAGCACGCCGTGGCTGAAATCATGCCACCATGCGCCCAGAGTCCGGTGGATATGCGAGGACTGGCCGCAATCATGGCAATAATGCCCGACCAGCGTCGCGCCGCAGTTCAGGCAGTTTTCCCCGACATTCCCGTGCATCCCACACCCCTCGACGCGAACCCCGTTGGCGAGACACGATAATTTTCGCGACCGCGCAAGCGCAAAGATGACGGCCGCGTCAGCTTTGCGCGGAGAGGCGCGTGTCGATCAGGTCGAGTTCACGCCCCAGTTTCTGTGCCGTGCCGGAGCCGATCATCCGTGCGTTGAGCATCTCGAACACCACCCGCCGCTCGGCACGGATCGCGGCGAGGCGCATCTTGCGCTCGACCTCTTCGAAACGCTTGGCATCGGGATCGAAGTCGCCTTCCAGCGTGTCGATCCGGCTGCGATAGCCGTCCATCAGGCGCGAGGCGATCTCGACATATTGGTCGGCATCGTCGCGCCCCTCCGCCATTTCGTGCTGGAGCCGCTCCAGTTCGGCGATGGCGGCCTTGGCGGCGGCGACGCGGGTGCGGTCGAGTTCGCTGGCTCCGTCTTCGCTCGGCAAGGCGAGCCCGCGCAGCAACAGCGGCAGGGTCAGGCTGGCGATGACCAGCGATGACAGGATGACACCACAGGCGAGGAAGATCACCAGATCGCGCGCCGGAAAGGGCGTGCCGTCGGTCAGCGTCAGCGGCAGGGTCAGCGCACCCGCCAGCGTGATCGCCCCGCGCGCACCCGCCACCGACATGGCGGTGATGACCCGGCGCGGCGGGCTGGCGCGGACGGGAATGTGGCGCTGGCGGAACAGGGTCAGGCGCAGCGCGACCCAGGTCCAGGCGAAGCGCAATGCCGCCAGCCCCGCGACGATGGCGAGCACGTACAGGCCCAGCCACCAGACGCTGTCATGCCCGGTCAGCATCACCGTGTCGCGCGCGCCGGCGAAGACCTGCGGCAATTGCTCGCCGAGCAGCACGAAGATGATGCCGTTCAGCGTGAATTGCAGCATGTCCCACACCGCCTGCCGCCGGATGCGGGTCGCGGCCTTGGCCCCGGACGAGACGTTGGTGAAGGACATGGCGATACCCGCCGCCGCCGCCGCCAGCACGCCCGAACTTTCGATATGCTCGGCGACCAGATAGGCGGCGAAGGGGATCAGCAGGCTGACGAGAATATTCGATCCGCTGTCATCGCCGAAGCGGCGGGCGAACAGCCCCTTGGCGGTGATCGTGCCCCAGGCGATCGCGACGCCCAGGCCGACGCCCGACACCGCCATCCACAGGAAGGTAAGACCCGCTCCGGTCAGCGAAAACGCCCCCGTCAGCGCCGCCGCCACCGCGAAGCGCAGGCAGACGAGACCCGACGCATCGTTGAGCAGCGATTCGCCCTCCAGAATGTGCATCATCCTTTTGGGAATCGGCGCCTTTTGCGCGATGGCGGACACCGCGATCGGATCGGTCGGCGACACCACGGCGGCGAGCGCGAAGGCGACCGCATAGGGCATGGCCGGGATCATCCAGTGGATGAACAGCCCCATGCCCAGCACCGTCAGGAACACCAGCCCCAGCGCCAGCCCCAGCACCGCGCCCGCGTCGCGAAACAATTCGTCCTTCGGAATGCGCCAGCCGTCGAGGAAGAGGAGCGGCGGCACGAACAAGAGGAAGAAGATTTCCGGATCAAGCTCCACCCGGATTTGCGCGATGCCCCCGATCACCGCGCCCAGCGCGATCTGCACCAGCGGGCGTGGCAGCGCCGAGGGCAACAGGCGGGAGATGACACCGCTCAACACCACGGCGAGCAGGAGAAACAGGCTGAGCGTAATGACGTCCAATCGGGGACCTTTCGGGTGCAGCGGTTGGAGCGGCCATGGCGACGAGCGGCACGACCGAAAAATCAGCGACAGGCGGGCCAAACCCGCACCGAATCGCGCGAAGCCCATGAATGACATGGGCGGCAAGGGTGGTTCAACCCGTTAAACGGGTTTTCGGGGGAGGGGGTGGTGGTTTGGGCCTCTTCCTCCCCTCGCAGGGGAGGAAGAGCGACCTACGCCGCCATGCGTAGGCTTCGGTCGATCGGGGCGAGGGCCGCCAGGAATTGTTCGGCGCTCGCCCGCCAAGTGAAGCCCTGCCCATAGGCCGCACAGCGATCGCGATCGAGCGTCAGGGCTTTCGTGATGGCCCGCTCCAGTGCCTCGTCCATCACCCCGACCTGGGGGTTCAGCACATCCAGCGGCCCCTGCACCGGCAGCGCGGCGACCGGCGTGCCGCAAGCGAGCGCCTCGATCATCACCAGTCCGAAGGTGTCGGTCCGGCTTGGGAAGACGAACACATCCGCCGCGCGGTAGATGGCGGCCAGATCCTGACCGAACTTGGCGCCCAGGAAGTGAACCTGCGGATATTCCGCCGCCAAGGCCGCGCGGGCCGGGCCGTCGCCGACCACGACCTTCGATCCCGGTCCATCGGTCGCGAGGAAGGCGGCGATGTTCTTCTCCACCGCGACGCGGCCCGCATAAAGCTGGACCGGGCCGGGCAGGGCGCGGACGACGCCGTCGCTTGGGCCATCGGCGCGGAACAGCGTGGTATCCACCCCGCGCCCCCAATGGCGGCTTTGCGGCAGGCCATGCGCCGCCAGCGCCCGCGCCACGCTGGGCGTCGAGGCGAGGATCGCGGCGGAGGGCGCATGGAACCAGCGGACATAGCGCCAGACGAACTCCGGGCTGACCGCCCGTATGCGCGCCGCGACATATTCGGGAAACTGGGTGTGATAGGCGGTCGTGAAGGGCAGCCCCCGGCTCAGGCACCAGCGGCGCGCCGACAGTCCCAGCGGCCCCTCGGTCGCGATATGGACCGCTTCGGGCCGGAACGCCGCCAGCGTCCGCCCGACTTCGCCCGGCCTGGGCAAAGCCAAGCGGATTTCGGGATAGGTGGGGCAGGGGACCGAGGGGTAAAGATCGGGCGAGACGATCGACAGGTCATGCCCCATCGCGCGCAACTCCGCCGCGACCGATTGCAGCGTGCGGACCACGCCGTTCACCTGCGGCGACCAGGCGTCGGTAACGATCGCGATGCGCATGACCCGTCCGTCCCTCTCGTTCAGGCGGCGATGGCGGCGACCGTCGGCAGATTGCGCCGCGCCTCCATCTCATCGCCCCAGTGCAGGATTTCCATCGTGCCGTCGAAATGCTCGACCAGCGCGGTGCAACCCTCCACCCAGTCGCCGTCATTATAATAAGTGACGCCGCCGATCTCACGGATTTCTGCGGTGTGGATATGGCCGCACACCACCCCGTCGACACCGCGCGCGCCCGCCGCATGAGCGACGACTTCCTCGAAATGCGAGATGAAGGCGACGGCGTTCTTGACCTTGGCCTTGGCGTGCTTGGACAGCGACCAATAGGGGCGCTTCATCCACCGCCGGACGATGTTGACCCAGCGGTTCACCTCCATCAGAGCGGTATAGGCGAAGTCGCCGACATGGGCGAGCCAGCGATGCGCCAGGGTGATCGCGTCGAACTCGTCGCCATGCAGGATCAGCAGGCGGCGGCCGTCCGCCGTCTCGTGGATCGCCTTGCGACAGATGGCGATGCCGCCGAAGTCCATGCCGGTGAACTGGCGGAAGATCTCGTCGTGATTGCCGGGGATATAGACGACGCGGGTGCCCCGCTTGGCACGCTTGAGCAGACGCCAGACCACGTCGTTGTGCGCGGCGGGCCAGTAGAATTTCTTCTTCAGCCGCCAGCCATCGATCATATCGCCGACCAGATACATGGTTTCGCTGTCGACATGATCCAGAAAGTCGATCAGCATCTCTGCATTGCAGCCGCGCGTGCCGAGATGGACGTCCGAGATCCAGATGGTGCGATAACGGCGGCGTTCATTGCCTTCCGGCTCCGGCGTGACCGGCGCGCGGGGGATGAAGTCGAGAATGGCGGCGTCTTCGTGCAATGCGCCATCGATCGGAATGCTGGTCATCGGCATCGGCGTTCCCCCACGCTTGGGCGTCGATGCTGTCATGCCCGTCATCTGTTACACCCGCATCGCAGATCGGTGACAGAGGCAAAGCAGTTTCGTGACCGGTTCAAGTCATGGGCAAAGAAAAAGCCCGCCGATCCATGGGACCGACGGGCTGTCTCGACGAACCGAACTTCGTGTGTCTCACGCCCCTCCCGCAAGCGGGAGGGGATGGGGGAGGGCAGGGATTCTCACCGAGGCTATCGCCCGCGGCCTTTCCCTCCCCAAACCCCTCCCGCCTGCGGGAGGGGCTTAAGAAGAGAGGAAAGTTAGAACCGCACCGCCACGGCTGCGGAATAGGTCCGGCCGTTCTTATAGAAGGCGGTCGGACGGTCCGGCGTCGCGTTATACTGGTAATAGGTCTCGTCCAGCAGGTTCTGGGCGTTGAAGGTCAGCGTGATCTCCTTGGACAGGTTCACACCCGCCGAGAAGTCGAGCTGGCTGTACGGCGCCACCATCTCGCGCGAGCCCAAGCGACCGATCGTGCGGAAATAGCTCGAACGATAATTGTAGCTCAGGCGTGCCTGGAAGATCCCGCTTTCGAAGTACGGGATCACGTTGACGGTGTGCCGCGACAGATAGGGCAGGTTGAGCGCCGCACCCGTCGTGTCGACCGACGAGGTCGAGCTGTCTTGGTACGAATAGTTCGCCTGAATGCCGAAGCCGCCCCAGATTTCGGTCTGACCCGAAATCAGCGCGCCATTGACCTTCGCCTTGCCGCCATTGATCGGCTGGTTGATGTTATAGGTGGTCAGCGCACCCGCCAGCGTGTTGAAATACACCGCATTGGTGCGGGTGTTGATGATGTAGTTCGAGATGTCGCGACGGAACAGCTCGACCGCCACCAGCGAGCCGGCGCGCGGATACCATTCCGCCGTCAGTTCGTAATTGGTCGACTCATACGGCTTCAGGTTCGGATTGCCGCCGCCGCCATCGAGGGTGACGTTGTTGAGCGACAGAGATGCCGCCAGATCCTCATAGCGCGGCCGCGAGATCACCCGGGCGACCGCACCGCGCACGATCACCTGCGGGCTGATCGAATAGGCGAGGTTCACGCTGGGCAGGAACTTCAGATAATCGGTGGTGGTCGTGGTGGGCACCGGCACCGGGTTGGTGAGGTTGCTCTGCGTCACTGCGTAGCGGGACTGGTCGCGGGTATAGACCAGACGGCCACCGATATTGCCGCGCAGGCCGCCCTGGTCGAAATTCGCCTGGACATAGGACGCCATGACCGTTTCGCGCACGCGGGTGGAGGCGCCGATCTTGTTGACCAGCGGGCTGTTGATCGCCTTGGACAGGATGTCGATCACCGCCTGGTCGGGCAGGTTCAGATACTGGGTCGCATTGCCCGAGCCGCCGGTTCCGTCGAACACGCCGCCCGGCGTGACCAGCGTGGGCACGCCCAGTTTGTCGGCGGTCATCGAAGTCGTCATATAGGTGTTGATGCCGCGCGCATCGAGCCGGTTGACGTGGTCGGTCACGCGGCTGCCCAGCAGGATCTGGGTGAAGGGGCCGAATTCGACCGGGATGGTCGCGTCATAGCCGCCGTAAATGTCACGGTCGGTGGTGACGCTGTAATCCAGCCCGCCGATCTGCGCGGCGTTCAGCGGCTGGCCGTTGACGATGACCGGACGGCCCTCGATCGTGGCGGCATTGTTGTTCGGATTGGTAAAATAATTGGCGGGGTTGGTCGGATCGCCGACATAGTTCACCGTCGCCGACTTCGGCCCGAACGCATAGCTGAACGGCAGCCTGGTCTGCACGTTGAACAGATATTCGGGGTTGCGGCCACCGACCGCGCGCGACCAGCCGCCCGCGAAGCTGACCTTCGCGCCGTCATCGCCTTCCCAATCGGCGAAGAAGTTGAGGTTGTCGGTCTTCAGCTTGGTCTTGCGGACCAACGTGTCGAGCTGCGACGACTGGCTGTTGGCCGCGCCGAAGCTGGCCGAGTTGACCGTGCCGTTGCTGACATTGGCAGTCTGCAACACGTCGCCGGTCCAGGCGCCGGGGATGGTGTACATCGACTGGCTGTAATTGTTGTAATTGCCGTCGATGTGCAGCCCGTTCAGGGTCAACGTCAGATTGTCTGCCGGGCGATACTGGATCGTGCCCGACACGCTGGCGCGCTCGCGGGTCTGCTGGAAATAGGCATAGTTGATGCCGAAAGGCAGATAGGCGTTGGCCAGATCCTGGCGCGTGCCGCCGGTGACCGTGGCGTTGGTATTCTTCAGCAGCGGCTGGCCGCCCGCATCGTAGATCAGCAGGGGGCGGCCGTCGGCGCCGCGCAGCGTCTCGTCCTTGGCGTTCTTCTGCGTCTGGAAGAAACGCTCGTCGCCGCGCTCATAGCCGAAGAACTCGACACCCGCGCGGGTCAGGCTCTGGCGGTCATAGGTGGCGGCGACCAGGAAGCCGAAATTGTCGGCCTGATTGTGCCAGCTATACAGGCCCGAGGCGCGGACATTGCCCTTTTCGGAACGGTCATTGTACGAATAGCCGCCCGAGGCGAAGACCGAATTGGGCGCGAGGTCGAGCGGACGACGGGTGCGCACGATGACCGTGCCGCCCAGGCTGCCTTCCTCGATGCGCGGTTCCGGCGACTTGTAGACTTCGAGGCGGTCGACCAGTTCGGGGGCGAGCAGCGAATAGTTGAAGGTACGGCTGGACGGGTCGTTGTCATTGCCGCCCCAGTCGGCCGAGGCCAGCGCGTGGCCGTCGAGCAGCATGCGGTTGAGCGCCGGATCGGTGCCCAGGATCGCGACCTTCTCGCCCTCGCCGAAGCGGCGGTCGATGCTGACGCCCGGGATGTGCGACAGCGATTCCGCGACGTTGCGGTCGGGGAACTTGCCCACGTCCTCGGCGGTGATCACGTCGACGACGGCGTTCGCCTCGCGCTTGACGTTGATGGCGTTGCGAAGGCTGCTGCGGATGCCGGTGACGACGACGTCGCCGCTGCTATCGGACTGATCGCTGCCCGGCGCGGTCTGCGTCGGCGCGTCGGCGGTCTGTCCGCTGGTCTGTGCGAAGGCGGTGCCCTGGATACCCGCGAGTGCGGTCGCGGTCAGGATGATGCTACGAAAGCTCAACACGCTGAAATCCCCCCAATTGCTGTCGCGCCATCTCGCGAAGCCTTGTCGATCCTCGGGTCGGGAGGTCGATGGCTTCCTCCCGTCGGCATCTTTTTTATACAGTATGCTCGAGACACCAACTTGTAACCAAAATGACATTGGTCCGTAAACGGGAAAAATGTGACGTTTGGTTCATGGGACCATTATGCTGGCGCATCGCGCCCCGTGCTGCTTAAATGACGCAATCCCGGCGTTCGCCGTGTCAGGAGCGGAGCGGCCGTCGAGAAGAGACTTTGGGGGATGCAGGCCATGGCGATACCACCGTCCCGAATTGGGTCGACGCTGTTGGAGATTTGCGTCGACGATGCCGATGGCGTGGCTGCCGTCGCGGCGGCCGGCGGCGACCGGATCGAGCTGTGCGGGGCGCTGGCGCTGGGTGGGCTCACTCCGTCGGCTGCCCTGGTCGCCTGCGCGGTCGAATCCGGTGTGCCGGTCCATGCCATGGTACGCCCGCGCGATGGCGATTTCCGTTATGACGACCGCGATGTCGCTCTGGCGACGGCGGAAATCGAGCGCATGGTGACGCAAGGCGTTGCGGGCGTCGTGGTCGGCGCGATGGCGGACGACCGGCAACTGGACCTCGACATATTGGCGCGCTGGCGGGATGCGGCCAAGGGCGTCGCGATCGTGCTCCACCGCGCCATCGATCTGGTCGCGGACCCCGTCGCGGCGGTCGAGGCGGTGGCACGGCTGGGCTATGACCATGTGCTGACCTCGGGCGGTGCGGCGACGGCGGAACAGGGCGCGGCGGTCATCGCGGACATGGTTGCGGCGGCCAGCGGGCGCATGGCGATCATCGCGGGGTCGGGCGTTTCGGCGGACAATGCGGCGCAATTGGTCGCCCGGACCGGGGTCGATGCGGTCCATGCCTCCGCCAGCGTGCGCGAGCCCTGGGGGGATTCGCGGATCGAGGCGATGGGCTTCGCATCGGGCCCCCGACGACGAACCGACCCCGCGCGGATCGCGGCGCTAAGACAGGCTATCAAGGGGAGATGAAATCCAATGTATGCCAAATATAATACCTATTGCCCGACCGGTAGGGCTGCGATAGATCAAGTGGCGAAGCGGGGCGTGGCATGAGTGACGCCCGGGCAAAGGGGGATGGCGCGGCCATGACATTTTCGGCGCAGGTCGGCTCCTTCCGAAAGGGGAACCCCGCGCCGTTATACCTTCAGCTTCAGCAGCTGTTGCGCGACGCGATCAACGGCAATGTGCTGGCGGAGGACGATGCCATCCCGGCCGAGCGCGATCTGGCGATCGAATATGACGTGTCGCGGATCACGGTGAGGAAGGCGATCGGCGGTCTGGTCGAGGAAGGGCTGCTGACGCGGCGTCGCGGCGCGGGCACCTTCGTCGCCGGGCGTGTCGAGAAGAGCTTCTCCAAGCTGTCCTCCTTCTCCGAGGACATGATCGCGCGCGGGCGCACGCCGAGCAGCCAGTGGGTCAGCCGCGCGCCGGGTACGGTCACGCCGGAGGAAGCGCTGTCGCTGGGCCTGTCGCCGGGCGCGCCGGTCTATCGGTTCCAGCGCGTGCGCTTCGCCGATGAGGTGCCGATGGCGGTCGAGGTTTCGACCATCGCCGGTTTCGCGCTCCCCTCGATCGAGGCGGTCGACCGCTCGCTATACGCGGCGCTGGATCGGGCGGGGCATCGACCGGTGCGCGCGCTGCAACGCCTGCGCGCGGTGCCGTTCGGCGCGGACCATGCCAAGATGCTGAATGTCGATCCGGGCCATGCGGGCCTGTTGATCGAGCGGCGCGGATTTCTGCGCGATGGACGGGCGGTGGAATATACCCAGTCCTTCTATCGCGGTGATGCCTATGATTTCGTCGCGGAGTTGACAGATGTCTGAACTGATGACCGCCGGTAAAGCGGGAACCGGCACCCTGATGGGAGCGGAAGCGGGGGAGGCGCCGGAGGCGATCGCCCGGCTGCTCGCGCGCAACGCGCCGACCGTCAGGGCGCTGGCCGAGCGGCTGCGTGCCGCCCCGCCGCCGGTGATCATCACCATCGCGCGTGGGTCGTCGGACCATGCCGCGACCTATGGCAAATATATTCTGGAAACCAAGACCGGGGTGCCGGTGTCGTCGGCGGCTCCCTCGGTCGCGTCGATCTTCGAGACGCCGATGAAGGTGCAGGGTGCGCTGGTCATCGCCATCTCGCAGTCGGGGCGCAGCCCGGACCTGCTGGCGACGGTCGAGGCGTATCGGGCGGGCGGTGCGCATATCGTGGCGCTCGTGAACGATGAGGAGTCGCCGCTGGCAACCGGCGCGGACACCTTCCTGCCGCTGTCGGCCGGTCCCGAAAAGGCCGTGGCCGCCACCAAATCCTGCCTGACCGCGCTGGCGGGTCTGGCGCAACTCGCCGCCGCCTGGGCGGGGGACGAAACGCTGGAGGCCGCGCTCGCCGAACTGCCGGGTCAGGTCGAAGAGGCGCTGGGCCTCGACTGGTCCCCGGCGGTCGAGGGATTGCGCGAGGTCAGCCAGATGTTCGTGCTGGGTCGCGGTTACGGTTACGGCGTGGCGCAGGAAGCCGCGCTGAAGCTCAAGGAAACCTGCTCGATCCAGGCCGAGCCGTTCAGTGCCGCCGAAGTCCGGCACGGCCCGATGCGCATCGTAGAGCCCGGCTATTCGGTGCTCGGCTTCGCCACCTCGGATGTGGCGGGCGAGGATGTGAAGGCGGTCGCCGACCAGTTCGCGGAGCGTGGCGCCAAGCCGTTCGTCGCGGGGCAGGGCGGTGCGCTGCCCATGGTCGAAGGCCACCCCGCGCTGGAGCCGATCGCGATGCTCGCCAGCTTCTACCGCATGGTCGAGGCGCTGGCGCTCGCCCGTGGCATGGACCCCGACTCGCCGCCGCACCTACAGAAAGTGACCCGTACGCTATGACCCGCTTCCGCTTCATCAATGGTCATGTCGCGACGGCGGACGGTGTCCTGCCGGGCGCGGAGATCGTCGTGCAGGGCGACCGGATCGCGTCGATCGGCGCGGTGGAGGGCGTTGGTCAGAATGGGGGCGACACGATCGACCTGAACGGCGGCTGGGTCGTGCCCGGCTATATCGACACGCAGGTCAATGGCGGCGGCGGTGTGCTGTTCAACGATCGCCTCGACGTGGACGGCATCGCGACCATGGCGGCGGCCCATGCCGCCTATGGCACGACCGCGATGCTGCCGACCCTGGTCAGCGAAACGCCCGACAAGATCGCCCGCGCCCTCGACGCCATCGATGAAGCGATCGCGGCCGGAGTGCCCGGCATCGTCGGCATCCATGTCGAGGGGCCCGTGCTCAACCCGGCGCGGAAAGGTATCCACGACCCGACGCGCTTCCGCGATCTGGACGACGATATGGTCGCCGTCCTGACCCGTCCGCGTCGCGGCAAGGTCATGCTGACCATCGCGCCCGAGCGCGTGCCGGTCGCGACGATCGAGCGGCTGGTCGCGGCGGGCGTGCTGGTCAGCGCGGGGCATAGCGAGGCGAGCTATGAGCAGGCGATGGCGGCGTTCGATGTCGGCCTGTCGGGCATCACGCATCTCTACAACGCCATGCCTGCGATGCAGCAGCGGGTGCCGGGGCTGGCGGGCGCGACGCTCGACGATCCGCGTCCCTATAGCGGCCTGATCATCGACGGCTTCCACGTCTCCGCGCCGATGCTGCGGCTGGCGTTGAAGGCGCGGCCCTTCGACAAGCTGATGCTGGTCACCGATGCCATGTCGTCGGTGGGCGCGGTCCAGAAGGACTTCGTGCTGCACGGACGGCATATCGATGTGTCGGGCGGCAAGTGCACCTATGCCGACGGCACGCTGGCGGGTTCGGACCTCGACATGGGCTCGGCGGTCGCCAACGCGGTCGAGCAGTTGCGCATCACCGTCGATCGGGCCGCCGCGATGGCTGCGACCAATCCGGCGGCGTTCCTGGGCCTCAGCCATGAGCGTGGTTCGCTCGCCCCCGGCCTGCGCGCCGATTGGGTGGTGCTCGACGCAGCGCTGAAGCCGGTCGAGACCCGCATCGCCAAGCCAGAGAGGATTGCCGCATGACCGTCGCGCGCCGCGAACTGCTGCTGGGCAGCGCCGTCGTGGGACTGGTCGGGGGGATCGCCCCCATGCCCGTCTTCGCCGCACGGCGCCGCCCGGCGGACGGAGCCGGTGCGCTTCCCATGCCCGAACCGGTCGATACGCTTCCCGCCGCCCTGCCGGTGCAGGACGCGGCGCGCGTGCTGATGGATCGCGGCTGGATGTTCCATGAGGGCGATGTCGAGCCCGCGCCGCTGGAGACGCATGACGCGACCTATGCCTCGGTCAAGGCGGGCAATGCGCGCGGCGCGGCGGCGGTCGATTTTGACGACAGCGACTGGCAGTCGGTCGATCTGCCGCACGACTGGGCTTCGTTCCAGCCCTTCGAGAAGACCGCCAATGTCGCGCAGGGCTATCGCGCGCGCGGCATCGGCTGGTATCGCCGCACCTTCCGGCTGGACCCCGCGCTTCGCGGTCGCCGGATCGAGCTGGAGTTCGGCGGCGTCGCGACCAACTCCACTGTTTGGGTCAATGGCAGCGTCGTCTCGCACAATTTCTCCGGCTATAGCGCGATCCGCATCGACCTGACGCCCTTCGCGCGGTTCGGGGACGAGGCCAATGTCGTCGCTGTCCGCGTCGATGCCAACGCCATGGAGGGCTGGTGGTATGAGGGCGCCGGGCTCTACCGCCATGTCTGGCTGGGCGATTATGCGGCCGTCTCGATCGCCACGGACGGCGTGCATGGCGATCCCCGCCGCCGCGCCGATGGCGGCTGGCATGTCCCCCTCACCACGACGCTGACCAGCATTGCCCCTACGGAAACCCCGGTCACGGTCGAGGCGCGGCTGCTGGATCCGCAGGGCCGCGTGGTCGCCACTGGCCAGGCGCAGGCGAGCGTGCCGTCGCTGGACGAAGGGACGGCGACGCTGGACCTGCCGGTCAGCGACCCGACGCTCTGGTCGATCGAGCGGCCGACGCTCTATACCCTGCATGTCCGGCTGCTCCGCGACGGGCAGTTGGCCGATGAGCGCCGCGTGCCGATCGGCTTCCGCACCATCCGCTTCGATGCGGACAAGGGCTTTTTCCTCAACGAAAAGCCGGTCAAGCTGAAGGGCGTCTGCCTGCATCAGGATCATGCGGGCGTGGGCACCGCGATCCCCGATGCGCTGATCGGCTGGCGGTTGGAGCGGTTGAAGGCGATGGGCTGCAACGCGGTCCGCTCCAGCCACAATGCGCCGACGCCCGAGCTTCTCGACTGGTGCGACCGGCTGGGTCTGGTCGTCATGGACGAGAACCGCCAATTCAACCCCGCGCCCGAATTTCGCGCGCAACTGGAATGGCTGGTCCGCCGCGACCGCAATCATCCCAGCGTCATCCTGTGGTCGGTCTTCAACGAAGAACCGATGCAGGGCACGCCGTCGGGCGTCGAGATGGTCAAGCGGATGGCGCACTGGGTCCGCGCGCTGGACGACAGCCGACCGGTGACGGCGGCGATGAACGGCGCCTTCTTCAACCCGATCAACGTCGCGCAGGTCGTCGATGTGACCGGGTTCAATTATTACCAGGGCGATTACGACCGCTATCATCAGCTCAATCCGACCAAGCCGATGACCAGCTCGGAGGATACCAGTGCCTTCATGACGCGCGGCGCGTTCGAGAGCGATCCCGCGCGCCACATCGCCTCCAGCTATGACGACGAGGCGGCGAGCTGGGGCGCGACCCACCGTGTCGCGTGGAAGAAGATCGCCGACCGGCCCTATGTCGTGGGCGGCTTCGTGTGGACCGGCTTCGACTATCATGGTGAGCCGACGCCCTATGAGTGGCCGACCATCGCCAGCTTCTTCGGCATCATGGATTTGTGTGGCTTCCCCAAGACCGCATTCGACATCCACCGCGCCGCCTGGGTCGATGACGAGGCCGTCGTTGCGATCGCGCCGCACTGGACCTGGCCGGGGCGCGAGGGCAAGCCGACCAAGGTCATGGTCCTGTCCAATGCCGAGCGTGTCGTCCTTCGCCTGAACGGCAAGACGATGGGCGAGGCGGCGGTCAATCGGCTGATGGGGAATGAATGGACCGTGCCTTACGCGCCGGGCCGGATCGAGGCGATCGCCTATCGCGGCGGGCGCGAGGTGGCACGCACCGCGCATGAGACCACCGGCGCGCCGGTCGCGCTGCGACTGACCCCGGCGCGTACCGTGATGGCGGGTGATACCGAGGATGCGCAGGCCATCACCATCGACGCGGTCGATGCCAAGGGGCGTCACGTTCCGACCGCCAATCTGATGACCCGCTTCACGATCGAGGGCGGGGCGATCATCGGCGTGGGCAATGGCGATCCCAACAGCCACGAGCCCGAAAAGGGCAACCAGCGCTCGCTGTTCAACGGTCTGGCGCAGATGATCGTGCGGCCCGATACCGGGCGCGGGCGGATCACGATCCGGGCGACGGCTGACGGATTGAAGCCCGCCACCCTGCGGCTCGACCGGCTGGGTGTGGCCCCGCGCGCACAGGTGCCGGTGGCGGCGGGCGACATGGACCTGCGTGACTGGCGGCGGTCGGAGCGACAGGACGCCAGGCCTTCGCCCGATTTCGCGCCCGCCTCGAACGACAATAATGGCTGGGCCTTCGTCAAGGCGGGGACTCCGACCCCGGCGGAGGCGGCGGGATATCGCGTCTATCGGACTGTGATGACGCCGCGTCATGCGGTGGCGGCGCGGGGCGGGGAGATCCGCTTCGCCTCGGTCGGCGGCATGGCCAGCCTGTGGGTCGATGGGAAGATGGTCGCGGAGAAGCGCGATCCTCAGCCCGGCCCGCTCGTCGCGCCGCTGGCGCCGGGCGTGGGCAAGCGGACGATCGTCCTGATCGTCGCGGGGCTGGGCAATATCGAGAGCGGCCTGCTGGGCCGGGTGTCGGTGCGCGACCGCTGACCGGCGGGGCCTGCTCGACCGACAAAGGAAGCGATTTGGCGAAAGTGACTGCAATGAGTGACCTGACCGTTTTTGCCCCTCTGGCGGGTTGGGTGACGCCGCTGGCGGGAGTGCCGGACGCGGTTTTCGCCGAGAAGATGCTGGGCGACGGGATCGCGATCGACCCGGTGAACGACATGCTTTGCGCCCCTTGCGACGCGGTCGTCCTGACCGTGCACGAGGCGGGGCACGCGGTCACCCTGCGTAGCACCGATGGCTATGAGTTGATCTGCCATATCGGCATCGACACCGTATCGCTGGGTGGCCAGGGGCTGACCCCGCAGGTGCAGGCGGGGGCGAAGGTGCTGGCGGGGCAGCCGCTGATCCGTTTCGACCTCGACCATCTGGTGCGCAATGCGCCCGCCGTGGTGACGCCGATCATCGTCGCCGACGCCACCCTCTATGGTGTCGAGTTGATCGCCAAGGGGCTGGTCGCGGTCGGCGATCCGCTGTTGCGCGTCGTGCCGCTCGCGGGTGAGGCCGTTGAAAGCGTCGCCGGTGGCGAGACGCTGGTGCAGGAAACGGTCGTCGCACTGTCGCACGGTCTCCACGCCCGCCCCGCCGCGCGACTGGTCGAGGCGGTGCGGCGGCATGAGGCGAAGGTCACGCTCTATCACGGCGATCGCCATGCCTCGGCTTTAAGCGCGGTCGGATTGCTGGGGCTGGGCCTGGGCCATGGCGCGACGGTTCGGATCGAGGCGAGCGGCGCGCAGGCCGCCGCCGCGCTGGCCGATGTCATCACGTTCCTGAACGACGCCACGGTGGAGGAGACGCCGGTCGAGGCCCCGGAGCCCGCCCGTGCCGAAGGGCCGGGGCTGGGCGGCGTGCCCGCCGCACCGGGGCTGGCGGTAGGGCCGATCCACCGGCTGACCCGTGCGGCCATCCCGGTCGAGACGGTCGCCGGATCGGCGGACGAAGAAACCGCGAAGCTGAACGATGCGCTGGCCCGCGTCCGCGAGAGGCTGGAGCAGGCCGCCACCGCCGGTGGCGCGCGCGGTGGGGTGATGGCCGCGCATGGCGCGATGCTGTCCGACCCGACGCTCAGCGAGGCGGCATCGGCGGCGATCGACCGGGGCCTCAGTGCGGGCGTGGCGTGGCAGGAGGCGATCGCCGAACAGGTCGCCGTCCTTCTGTCGAGCGGCGATCGGCGGATCGCCGAGCGGGCCGACGATCTGCGCGATCTGGAACGTCATGTCCTGGCCGCCCTTGCCGGATTGCCGATCGAGGGGCCCAGCGTCCCCGCCGGGGCGATCCTCGTCGCCGAGGACCTGCTGCCCAGCCAGGTCGCCGCGCTTGACGCCGCGAATGTGGCGGGCATCGCGCTCGTCAAGGGCGGGCCGACCTCGCACGCGGCTATCTTGGCGGCGGGCATGGGACTGCCGATGGCGGTGGCGTTCGGCGATCCGCTGGCGGTGTTGGAGGATGGTCGCGTCATCATCCTCGACGCCGATCGCGGCCTGATCGATCCCGACGCGGATGCCGAGGCGCAAGCCGAGGTGCGCGATACCATCGCCCGCCGCAAGGCCGAGATGGAGGCCGCCCGCGCTGCGCAAGGCCCTTGCCGCACGCTCGACGGCACCCGGATCGAGATGTTCGCCAATCTGGGCTCGGTCGCCGACGCCGAGGCGGCGGTGCGGGAGGGGGCGGAGGGTTGTGGCCTGTTGCGCACCGAATTTCTGTTCCTGGACCGCGCCACCGCGCCGACCCGCGAGGAACAGGCCAGGGATTATCAGGCGATCGCCGATGCTATGGGCGACCGGCCGATGATCGTCCGGCTGCTCGACGTCGGCGGAGACAAGCCCGCGCCCTACATGGACCTGCCCGTCGAGGAGAACCCGGCGTTGGGCCTGCGCGGCATTCGTGTGTCGCTGGCCGATCCGCAATTGCTGGAGGATCAGGTCGGGGCGATCCTGTCGGTCCGCCAGCCATGCCGGATCATGGCGCCGATGGTCGCCAGCCTGTCCGAACTGGAGGCGGTCCGTGCGGTCGTCGAGCGACAGGGCGGAAAGGCCGAGGTCGGCGTGATGATCGAAACGCCCGCCGCCGCGATCTCCGCCGATATCCTTGCGCGCAAGGCGGACTTCTTCTCGATCGGGACCAATGACCTGACCCAATATACGCTCGCCATGGATCGCGGTAACGCGGCGGTGGCGGCCGGGGTAGATGGCCTTCATCCGGCGGTGCTGCGGCTGATCGGCGCGACCTGCGACGGCGCGGCGCGGCATGACACGCCGGTGGGGGTGTGCGGCTCGCTCGCCGCCGACCGGCTGGCGGTGCCGATCCTGCTGGGGCTGGGCGTGACCGAATTGTCGGTGCCGCCGGCGCGCGTCGCCGCGATCAAGGCGCTGGTCGGCAAGCTCGACCTCGCCCGTTGCCGCGCGGCGGCGATGCAGGCGCTCGCGCTGCCTTCCGCCCCGGCGGTGCGCGCGCATATCACCAAGATGCTTCAGGAGATCGGCGCATGAGCTCGCCCATGGCCTCGCTTCAATCGCTCGGTCGGGCGCTGATGCTGCCCATCGCGGTCTTGCCGGTGGCGGGGTTGCTGCTCCGGCTGGGGCAGCCCGACCTGCTGAACATCGCCTTCATGGCCAATGCCGGCAATGCGATCTTCGACAATCTCGGCCTGTTGTTCGCGGTCGGCGTCGCCACCGCCTTTGCCCGCGACGGCAATGGCGCGGCGGCGCTGGCGGGAATCACCTGCTACCTCGTCACCATCAAGGGCGCCGAGACGCTGGTCGTACCGCCGCCCGGCACCGGCGCGGGGCTGGCCAAGGATATCGCCGCGACGATCGATGCCGCATGGCGGACCAAGGCGGTTCACAAATTCGATGTGCCGGTCGGGATCGTCGGAGGGTTGATCGGCGGCAGCTTCTATAACCGTTTCGCCACGATCAAGATGCCGGAATATCTGGCCTTCTTTGGCGGTCGGCGGTTCGTGCCGATCATCTCGGGGATTGCGGGCCTGGCGCTGGCGGGCCTGCTGGGCGTGGCGTTCGGGCCGGTCAATGCCGGGATCGATGGCCTCAGCCAGGGCGTGGTGCAGGCCGGCGGCCTGGGGCTCTTCGCCTTCGGCGTGCTCAACCGGTTGCTGATCGTCACCGGTCTCCATCACATTCTGAACACCGTGGCCTATTTCGTGGTCGGTGACTTCCACGGCAAGACCGGCGACCTGAACCGCTTCTTCGCGGGCGACCCGACGGCGGGCGCCTTCATGAGCGGTTTCTTCCCGGTCATGATGTTCGGCCTGCCCGCCGCCTGCCTCGCCATGTATCACGAGGCGCTGCCTGAGCGGAAAAAGGCGGTCGGCGGGATGCTGTTCAGCCTGGCGTTGATGTCGTTCCTGACCGGCGTGACCGAGCCGATCGAATTCAGCTTCATGTTCCTGGCGCCCGTCCTCTACGCCTTTCACGCCGTGCTGACCGGCCTGTCGGAAGCGCTGATGAACGCGCTGGGCGTGCGGCTGGGCTATGGCTTTTCGGCCGGGCTGTTCGACTATGTGCTGAACTTCGGACAGGCGACCAAGCCGTTGCTGCTGATTCCTGTCGGAGTGGCCTATGCGCTGATCTATTATGCCGTGTTCCGCTTCGCCATCCGCCGCTGGAACCTCCAGACGCCGGGCCGCGACGTCGAGGCGGTGACCGAAGGCGATACGGCCAACGAGCCCGCGTCTGCGGTCGAGGGCGGGCGGGGCGCGTCCTTCGTCGCCGCGATGGGTGGCAGCGCCAACCTGACCGAGGTTGCCGCATGCACCACGCGCCTGCGCCTGATCGTGGCCGATCCGGCCCAGGTCGACGAGCCCGGATTGAAGCGACTGGGCGCGCGTGGCATATTGCGGCCCTCAGCGAACGGGGTGCAGGTTGTGCTGGGTCCGGTGGCCGATACGGTTGCGATGGAGATGCGAGCGGCGATGGAGGCGGGGCCGATCGCGGCCTCGGCGGCACGCGTAACCGCTACGCCGATTGCGGCCGACCCGGCAGTATCCGCCCCCGTGGCCGCGAAGGCGGAAACCCTGCCCGATGCGCTGGCGCGCGTCGTGGGCGGTTCGGACAACATTCGGTCGGTCACTCGATATGCCGGGCGTTGGCGCGTCGAACTGAAGGACGATGCCAAGGTCGCGACCGAGCTTCCGTCATCGGCTCGGGGGCTGGCGCGCGTCGGGCTGAACGTCGTCCATCTGCTCGACGGTTAAACTAGGTTGGATTTAAGTTTCTGATATTGCCGCCCATTGGGCAATCGGAGTAGGCGTTGCGGAACGTTGCATGGAGCGATTCCGACCGGGCGGTACTGGGATCGCGATGGAGATTCCTGATTGATTATGGATAGGGTTGCCAACGTTGACGACAAGCGCCTCTACCGAGCGCCGGCGTTGGAAAAGGGGCTGGACATACTCGAACTGCTGTCGGCCGAGGAAAGCCCCCTGACGGTGAGCGCCATCGTCAACCGGCTGGGACGCTCGACGGGCGAGTTGTTCCGGATGATCCAGGTGCTCGAACATCGCGGTTACGTGACGCAGGGTCCCGATGGCTATGTCATCACCTCGCGCCTGTTCCATCTGGGTCTGAAGCGGCCGCCGGTCCGTAGCCTGATGGAGCAGGCGCTGCCCGAGATGCGGCTGCTGTCGGATCGGATCGGCCAATCCTGTTATCTCGCCATCGCATCGGGTGCCGCTTCGTCGGTCATCGCGCGCATGGAGGCGGACACCACGGTCGGTTTCTCGGTGCGCGTCGGCTATCGCCGCCCCATGCATGAAACGCCGTCGGGCATCCTGCTCTATGCGTGCCAGCCGGAGGCGATCCGTCGGGAGTGGGAGGCGATGTTCGATCCGCCATTGTCCGAACAGGCACTGAGCGAATTGCGGGTCGAGGCGGATGCGATGCGGGCACAGGGTTTCGCCCAGGCGGAAAGCGTCGAACTGCTCGGCATGGTCGAACTGGCCGCGCCGATCATGCGCGGGTCGCGCGCCTGCGCGGTGTTGACCGTCCCGTTCGTCCGCATCATCGACGCGATCGCCGGCGAGGATGAGGTTCTGGCCGAACTTTGCGATGCGGCGAAGCAGGTGTCGGAACAACTGATCGGCGGCGATCTGCGCATCTGATCCCGGCTTGTCGCGATCCCGCTTCGCGGCGATAGAGCCCTTTGCCCGATGAACAAATCCGGCGGCCCGGACTTTACCGTCCGACCGCTGGATCGCCATGTGCGGTCGGTGCGGAAGCGACAGGGGGTTCGTGCGTGCTGCTGAAATATTATAAGGGTTCCTTCCTCTTCACGGCGCTCTGCCTGGCCGCAGCGGCGTGGCTGGGTTTCCAGAGCACGGGAAGCCTGCCCGGCACGCTCGGCGTCCTTTGGATCGTCCTGGTGCTGGGCGTGCTGGAGGTTTCGCTGTCGTTCGACAATGCGGTCGTCAACGCGACCGTCCTGCGCGACATGGACGACAAATGGCGTCATCGCTTCCTGACCTGGGGCATCCTGATCGCCGTCTTCGGGATGCGGATCGTCTTCCCGCTCGCCATCGTCGCGATCGCCGCGCATATGGGCCCGATCGAAGCGGTCAAGCTGGCCGCCGGGAACCCTGTCCGGTACGAACAGATCATCACCTCGGCCCATGTCGGCATTTCGGGGTTCGGCGGCAGCTTCCTAGCGATGGTCGGCCTCAACTTCTTCCTCGATGAGGAGAAGGAGGAGCATTGGATCGGCCCCATCGAGCGTCCGCTCGCCGCGCTGCGCCGGATTTCGGGACTGGCGATGGGGATCGTCCTGCTCGCACTGTACGGCATCGGGCAGTTCATTCCGGCGGAGGAGGCGATGACCTTCCTGACGGCGGGCATATTCGGCCTGCTGACCTATATCGTGGTCCATGCCATCGGCGTGCTGCTGGAGGGCGATGGGGATGCCGTAACCGGGGCCGCGGCGCGGTCGGGGTTCGCGGCCTTTCTGTATCTGGAAGTGCTGGACGCCAGCTTCTCGTTCGACGGGGTGATCGGGGCCTTCGCCTTGTCGAACAACCTGTTCATCATCGCATTGGGGCTGGGCATCGGCGCGATGTTCGTCCGATCGATGACGATCATGCTGGTCGATAAGGGGACGCTGACCCAATATCGTTACCTGGAACACGGGGCCTTTTATGCCATCGTCGCGCTGGCCGCGATCATGCTGTTGTCGGTGCGCTTCCATATCCCGGAGACGATCACCGGCCTGATCGGCGCGACCCTGATCGGCCTGTCCTTCTGGGCCTCGGTGCGCCGCAATCGCAGGCATCCCGAACAGGCGCTGGAGGAGGCTCGGCCGGTCCGCCCGTCCGGCAAATCGGTCGGCGCGTAGTCGCCCGCGGGCGGCGACGGAACCCTTTGCCCTGGCCGGGGATTTGCCCTGGTGTCTGCCACGGGAGGGATCGCGCCATGTCGGTGTCCGCCATCGATACGCTGAGACAGCCAAGGCCGAGCAAGGATCGACCAAGCCTGACCGGCCTGTTCCTGAAGGACCGCGGGCGCGAGACGATGACGCCCGAGGAGATCGCCATGCTGGAAAACAGCGTGGACGAGGTCCGCTCCATCCCCGCCCGCACCATCGTCATCCGCCGGGACGAGCGTGTCCGCAACAGCAGCCTGCTGCTGGAAGGCGTAATGTGCCGTTACATGGACGACCGGCAGGGCAATCGTCAGATCGTGGCGTTTCACGTACCCGGCGATTTCGTCGACCTGCATGGCTTTGCGATGCGGTATCTGGATCATGACGTCGCGACGCTTACCCCGACGCGGGTGGCCCTGGTCGGGCATGATCGGCTGGAGCAGATCGTCGAGCAGCAGCCGCGTCTGACCCGCCTTTTGTGGTTCTCGACCTTGCTCGACGCCGCGATGCACCGCGAATGGGTGTTCCGCCTGGGACGGCTGGAAGCGGATGGGCGCGTGGCGCATCTGTTTTGTGAGCTCCATGCGCGGCTGGCGATGGTCGACTTGGTGCGGGACGGCATGTTCCGCTTTCCGTTGACCCAGATCGACATCGCCGAGGCGGCGGGCGTCACCCCGGTCCATCTCAACCGCGTCCTGCGATCGCTGCGGGAGAGGGGGCTGATGACCTTTCGCGGCGGCGCCGTGCACATCCAGGATATCGGGGCGTTGACGGCGCTCGCCGATTTCGACCCGGCCTATCTGTATGGCGGCGGGCCGACATTGGAAGGGGCGGGGTCGTGACGCCGCCGGTCGCGGGGGCGCACGTGCATAGCGAGGCCGGGCTGGCGACGGCGGAACAGGGGATCGTGATGCTCGACGGTCCCAACGGCGTGGCGGTATCGATGACGCCATCCGCCGCGCGGGCGACAGGCGAGGGGCTGGTCGCCGCCGCTCGATTGGCGGAGAAGCAGCAACGCAAGGGGTAAAGCGTTTCGTCGCAGGACTTTACGTGATGGGCTCGTGGCTTATGGTGATGACGCGTCTTTCATGACCGGGAGTTCACTTTGCGTCATCTGCCTCTTGCCGTCGCTCTGGCGGCCCTTATGAGCACCTCCGCCATGGCCAGCCCCCCGCAGGCGGCCCAGGCCCCCGCCACCAATCCGTTGCTCAGCCCCTGGACCGGCTCCTATGGCGGGGTGCCGCCCTGGGACAAGGTGAAGCCCGAACTGTTCCCGGCGGCCTTCGCGGCGGCACTGGCCGAGCGGCGGGCGGAATATGACCGGATCGCCAACGATCCGGCCAAGCCGAGCTTCGCCAATACCTTCGTACCGATGCAGAATGCCGGGCAGACGTTGAACCGCGTGATGACGCTGTTCGGGGTGATGACGGGGAACATGAACTCGCCCGCCTATCAGGCGCTTGACCGCGAATGGTCACCCAAGCTTGCCAAGGCGTCGGACGAAATCACCTTCAACCCCAGGCTGTTCGCGCGGATCGAGGCGATCTACAAGGCGCGCGATACATCGGGACTGGATGCCCAGCAGAAACGGCTGGTCACGCGAACCTATGACAGCTTCGTGCGGCAGGGCGCCAAGCTGACCCCGGCCCAGAAGGAAGAACTGTCCGCCTTCAATCAGAATCTGGCGATCAATTTCAGCGAGTTTTCGCAGCGTCTGCTGGCGGACGAGGGCACGGCCATTATCGTCACCGACGAGGCGCGGCTGGCAGGCCTGCCCGACAGCGTGAAGGCGGTCGCCAAGGCGGCGGCGGCCGAGCGCGGGCAGCAGGGCTGGGCGATCGTCAACACGCGGTCGGCGGTCGATCCCGTGCTGACCTTCGCCACCGACCGTAGCCTTCGCGAGCAGGTGTGGCGTGCTTTCACCAAGCGCGGCGACAATGGCGACATCAACGATACCAAGGCGACCATCGCCCGCATCGTCCGCCTGCGGGCCAACCGTGCACATCTGCTGGGGTTCAAGACCCATGCCGACTGGCGGATGCAGGACACGATGGCCAAGACCCCGGCCGCCGCGATGGACCTGATGATGCGCGTCTGGCCCGCCGCCAAGGCGCGCGTGGCGGAGGAAGTCCGCGATATGCAGGCGATCGCCGATAAGGAGGGCGCGAAAATCACGATCGAGCCCTGGGACTATCGCTTCTATCAGGAGAAGGTGCGCAAGAGCCGCTACGACCTCGATCAGGCCGAATTGAAGCCCTATTTCGAGTTGAACAACATCATCCAGGGTTCGCTCTATGCCGCGAACCGGCTCTATGGGCTGGAATTCAAGGAGATCACCGGCACGGTTCCGGTGTTCGAGCCGAACATGCGGGTCTGGCACGTCACGCGGAACGGCAAGGAGGTCGGCCTGTTCTACCGCGACGATTTCGCGCGGACCGGCAAGCGTTCGGGCGCCTGGGCGAACACCTATCGCGGCCAGCGCAACCTGCCGCCGGTGCAGAATGTCCTGTCGTCGAACAACAACAATTTCGCCAAGGGCGCACCCGGCGAGCCGGTGCTCATCAGCCTGGACGATGCCGAGACGCTGTTCCACGAATTCGGCCACGCCATCCACGCGATGCTCCAGAACGTCACCTATCCGGGGCTGGCGGGCACACCGCGCGACTTTGTGGAATATCCCAGCCAGGTGAACGAGCATTGGCTGCTGACCCGCGACGTGCTCGACAAGTACGCCCGCCACTACAAGACCGGCCAGCCCATGCCGCAGGCGCTGCTCGACAAGATCAAGGCGTCCGAGACCTTCAACCAGGGGTTCGCGACGACCGAATATCTGTCCTCGGCAATCGTCGACATGAAGCTGCATACGATCCCCGATGGGATCGTCGATCCGGCGGCGTTCGAGGCGACGACCCTGCGTGAGATCGGGATGCCGAAGGAATTGGTGATGCGGCACCGCCTGCCGCAGTTTAACCACCTGTTCTCCTCCGACAGCTACTCGGCCGGCTATTACAGCTATCTCTGGTCGGAGACGATGGACGCCGACACCTTCGCCGCCTTCGAGGAAGCGGGTAGCCCGTGGGACAAGGCGACGGCGGACCGCTTCGCGCGGATCCTGTTGTCGACGGGCAATGAAACCGACCGCGCCGAGGCGTATCGTGCATTCCGAGGTCGCGACCCAGACGTCAACGCGCTGTTGAAGCAACGCGGCTTCCCGACGAAGTAACCACTTAAATCCTCCCCATCGTCAGATGGGGAGGGGGACCGCGCCCGCAGGGCGTGGTGGAGGGGCAGGGCCGGTCCGTCTCGCCCCTCCACCATCCTTCGGATGGTCCCCCTCCCCAAGCATAGCTTGGGGAGGAATTGGGGTTACAGCGCCTTCAACCGGATCGCCTGGCCACCGCCGGGGGCGAGCGACAGGGTGAGGGTATCCCCCTTCTTCACCTTCCGCGTCTCGAACGCGATCGAATGGCGGGCGTCGGTGGCATAGGTCGCACCGGGGCCGTCCTTATAGACCTGCGCCTCATAGGTCTTGCCGGCATCGAGGAAGTCGAGCGTCACGGTCAACGCTCGAGCATTTTCGTCGGTGATCGCGCCGATATACCAGTCCCGGCTTTTCCGATCCCGCCGCGCGAAGGTGACGTAATCGCCGACCTCGCCGTTCAGCACCCGGCTGTCCTCCCAATCCACGGGCACATCCGCGATGAAGCGGAACGCCTGTGGGTATTTGGCGTAATTCCCCGGCGTATCGGCCGCCATCTGCACCGGCGAGTAGAGCACCACGTACAGCGCCAGTTGCTTGGCGATGGTCGACTGGATCGGGCTGTTGTCGCTGCCGGTCAGGCTCAGCACGCCCGGCGTGAAGTCCATCGGGCCTTCGAGCATCCGGGTGAAGGCCAGGTTCGCCTCATGCTCGGGCGGGTTCTTGCCCGGCCAGGCGTTATACTCCATCCCCCGCGAGCCTTCGCGCGCCAGCCAGTTGGGATAGGTGCGGCGGAGCCCCGTGTCCTTCACCGGCTCATGCGCATCGATCGAAACCTTATATTTCGCGGCGGCCTCCAGCACGCGGAGATGATGGTTCACCATCCACTGGCCCTCATGCCATTCACGCGACACCGAGCCGTCGGGGTTCACCCGCTCGATCTGGCCCGCATCGGCGACATAGCCGGTCTTGACGACATGCTCGCCATGATCGGCGGCGAATTTAAACGCCGGGTCGAACTGGCTCTCATAATGGCTGACCGCGCCGCCGGTTTCGTGATGGCCGATCAGCGAGACGCCCTTGGACCTGGCGTATTTGGCCAGCGCGTCGGCGTCGAAATCCTCCGCCGGGGTCGCGAATTGCATCGCCGAGCCATTGCCCGCCCAGTCGCCGTCCCAGCCGATATTCCACCCCTCGACCAGCACGCCGGGGATGCCGTATTTGGCGGCAAAGTCGATATAGGTCTTCACATTCGCGGTGGTGGCTCCGTGGCGCGGCCCACGCGCCCAGCTCCACTCGCCCTTGATCATCTTCCACCAGACGCCGACGAACTTGCCGGGCTTCACCCAGGAGACGTCGCCCAGCTTGTTGGGCTCGTTCAGGTTGAGCATCAAATGGCTCATATACAGCCCGCCCGCGTCGGGGGCGATCAGGAAGGTGCGCCAGGGCGTCGTCCAGGCGCCGGTCTTCATGACCTTGGGCGCGCCCGAGCCGGGGGTGAGGACTGCCTTGAAGCTGTTCCCCTCGGTCTTCATCAGCCCCATGCTGGCATAGTCGACCAAGGCCGCCTCATGGATGGCGATGTGCGTGCCGTCGTCCAGCTTCATGGTGATCGGTGTCGCCGCCGTGCCGACCGCATTGATCGGCGTGCGGTTGTAGAGATATTCCTCGCGGTTCCACAGGAAGGCGGGTTTCCACCAGGCGGTGCCGCCTTGCGCGATGTTGAACTCGGTCAGTTCCTCGGCGATGTTCGCGTGCGGCATCGCCTGCTGCTCGGGAAATTCATAGCGGAAGCCGACGCCGTCGTCCTGCACGCGGAACACCACGTCATAGCGGCGGTGGAGCGCGCTGGACTCCATCAGGCGGACGCGCATCTCGCGGTGATTGTCGCGGATGGTGCGCCATTCGCCCCAGGGCTGGGTCCAGCTCGTGTCGGACTTGGCGTGGGTGACCGCTTTGATCTTCAGGCCGCGCTCGATCTTGGGCGCGTCGGTGAACATCATGCCCAGCCGTGAGGGCGCGACGATCGCCTTGCCGTTGCGGGCGATCATATAGACGGCGCGGCCGTCATTGTCGGTCGAGACCTGCACGGTAATCTGGCCGTTGGGCGAGGTTTCCACCGCGTCGGGCTGTCCGGCGGGCCTGGCGAATTTGAACGTCTCGTTGACCGCCGGATCGGCGGGGCCGTTCTGGGCGGAAGCGGTACTGGCGATCAGGCCGAGTCCGATCGCGATGGTCGTCTTCATGCAGTCATCTCCCGGATCGCCGCTCCGAACGCGCCCAGGCGTTTGTCGGTGGCGTTATTGATTTGGACCAGCACCCGTTCGCCGCGTGGCAGGTCGGGCGGAAGCTGGACGGGCGTGTCGCCCAGGTTGAACAGACAGAGCAGGCGCTGGCCGCCCTCGCATCGCTCGAAGGCGAGCAATTGGTCATCGGCATGGAGCAGCGTAAGGTCGCCGACTGCCAGGGCGGGCGTCTCGGCACGCAGGCGGACCAAGCGGCGGGTCAGGTTCATCAACGAATCCGGGTCGCCTTCCTGCCGATTGACCGCCAGTGCGGCATGGTCGGGTCCGGTGGGGAGCCAGGGCTCCGCATCCGAAAAGCCGCCGTGGATCGCATTGCTGCTCCACGGCATCGGCGTGCGCACCCCGTCGCGGGACAGGGTGAGGGGCCAGTTGGCGATGGCCTCGGGATCGACCAGCCGCTCGAACGGTACATCGACCTGGGTCAGCCCCAGTTCCTCGCCCTGATAGAGAAAGGCGTTGCCGCGAAGCGAGAGCAGCAACAGCATCTTCATCCGCGCGAAGGCCTCGCGATGCTCCGGCGTGGTCCAGCGGGATACGGCGCGCGGAGCATCGTGATTCTCGAACGCCCAACTCGGCCAGCCGACCCCCGGCTCGGCGGGCCATTTCGCCAGCGCCTCCGCGACGATGCGCGGGGTCAGCCGATCGGCATAGAGGAAGTCGAAGCCATAAGCGGTGTTCAGCCGGTGGTCGCCGGCGGTGAACAGCTTCATCTCGCGATCCGCCTCGTCGCCGCCGACCTCGGCCACGGTGAAGCGGTCGCCATAATCGTCCAGCGTGGCGCGGATCCGCTCCAGGAAGGGGACGATATCGGCGTGGCTCTGATTGTAGAGCTTGACCTGGAAGTCGAACGGCCGGGTGCGCGTCTTGCCGGTGTCGGGGGCGGGCGGGTTATCCCGCAGGGTCGGCTCGTGCATCATGAAGTTGATCGCATCCAGCCGGAAGCCGTCCACCCCCCGGTCCAGCCAGAAGCGCGCCGTCGCCAGCAACTCAGCCTGCACGTCCGGGTGATGGACGTGAAGCTGCGGCTGCTCCTTCAGGAAATTGTGGAGATAATATTGCCCACGCCGCGCGTCCCAGGTCCAGGCGGGGCCGCCGAACACCGACTGCCAGTTGGATGGCGGCGAGCCATCGGGCTTGGCATCGGCCCAGACATACCAGTCGGCGCGGGCGTTGGTCCGGCTCGAGCGGCTTTCGGTGAACCAGGGATGCTCGTCGGAAGTGTGGCTGTACACCTGATCGATGACGACCTTCAGCCCCAGTTCGTGCGCGCGCGCGACCAGCGCGTCGATATCGGCGAGCGTGCCGAAGATCGGATCGACATCCCGGTAATCCGCCACGTCATAGCCGAAATCCTTCATCGGCGAGGTGAAGAAGGGCGACAGCCAGATCGCATCCACACCCAGGCTGGCGACATGGTCGAGCCGCGCGGTGATGCCGGGCAGATCGCCGATGCCGTCACCATTGCTGTCGGCAAAGCTGCGCGGATAGATTTGATAGATCACCGCGCCTTTCCACCAGGGGCGGGGGGCGGTGGGAATGCTCTGGGTCATCAACGGCTCTCCGCCGCGCAGACGGCATAGCCGAAGGCGGGCAATTCCAACATCAGGCTCCCCGGCGCGGCGGCGGTCGGGGCACAGGCACCGGCCATGGTTATGAACTGTTGCGATACCGTTTCAACCTGCACGGCCTGGGTGATCGGCTTGGCCGAAGTGTTGAACGCGATCACATATTCGCGGCCCGTCGCGGGGTCGAAGCGCGACACCGCGAACAGGCCGGGCGCATCGCCGCGCGCACGGATCACCTGCCGCCCCCGCGTCAGCGCCGGGTTGGCCACGCGGAGGCGGGCGAGGGTGGCGATCTCGCGATAGAGCGGATGGGTGGGCACGAAGCTGTCGGTCGCGGTGGTCTTGGTCGTGCCGACCAGCTTGTTGTCGTTATAGCTGGCGACCTTGCTGGCAAACATGTCCTCGCGCGCGTCCTGGTCGTTGCCGTCGCCCGCAAAGCCCTGTTCGTCGCCCGAATAGATGGTCGGCACGCCGCGCAGGGTCAGCAGCATGGCGTGGCCGAGTTCGACGCGCTTGAGTATCTCGTCATCCGAGGCATCGGGGTTCGCCAGCCGTACATCGCGGGCGAAGCGGCCATGGTCGTGATTGCCGAGGAAGGTCGGCAATATGTCCGCCGTCGCCTCCTCCCTGGCGTAAAGCACGTCGCCCTCGAACAGGCTGGATAGGACCCGCGTCGGTTTGTTCTCCGCGACCGTCTGGATCACCGCGTTCATGAAGGCGAAGTCGAGGACCGCTGGATAGTCGGCGATCTTGGTCCAGCGCGCCAGATAGCCGGGCTCCATCCCCGCCGTCACCTCGCCGAAGATGTGGAAGTTCGGAATGCCCTTCGCCTTGGCGCGATCGAGCATCGCGGGCACGAAGCTGCGCCAGAATTCCGGATTCACATGCTTGGCGGTGTCGATGCGATAGCCGTCGATGCCGAACCGGTCGATCCAGCTCCCATAGATGTCGATCATACCTGCGATGACGCGCGGATTTTCGGTATAGAGATCGTCCAGCCCGGAAAAGTCGCCGGTGGTCGAGCTTTCGTCCTCGAAGGTCGTGTTGCCGCGATTGTGGTAATAGATCGGGTCGTTGAGCCAGGCCGGGGTCTTGGCGTTCTTCTCGCGCGCCGGGACATAGGGCGTGTAGGCGTAGGTCGGATCGGTCAGATGCGCGAAGTTGGCTGCCGTCTGCACGTCGTCGCCGAGAAATCCGGAATTGATCGCGTTGCCGCCGACGCCGCCCTGCCGCTGATAGGGCCAAGTCGCGCGATCGCGATAGGGGCAGGGCGATCCCTCGCCGCATTCACGATACTGGATCACGTCAGCCGTGTGGTTGACGATGATGTCCATATAGACCTTCATCCCTCGCACGTGTGCCGCGTCGATGAAGGCGTGGAGATCGGCCTCGGTCCCCAGATGCGGGTCGACGGTGGTGAAGTCGGTGATCCAGTAACCGTGATAGCCAGCGCTTTCCTGGCCTCTGGCACCTTGCACCGGCTTGTTCTTGAAGATCGGCCCCAGCCAGATCGCCGTCGCCCCCAGCCCCTGGATATAGTCGAGCCGCTTGGTCAGCCCCTTCAGATCGCCGCCGTGATAGAAGCCCTTGTGCGTCGGATCGAAGCCGGTGGTCAGCGGCCCGCCCTTCAACCCGCCGCGATCGTTGGTGGTGTCGCCATTCTCGAACCGGTCGGGAAGGACGAAATAGATGACCTCGTCCTGCGGCAGGCGCTGGCGATAATCCTGTGCGGCGAGCGGCGTGGCGGTTGTCAGAAGGGCGAGCAATAACGTCTTCATGCGAAAGCCTTTTGAATGGGCGCGGCGCAATGCGCGGCGAGGAAGGCGTCGTGCGTCGGCAGCCGGCCGGCCACCTGCGCGGCATGACGCCGGGTGAGGCTGAGGAAATCGTCCAGTTCGTCCGCCGACAGCCCATCGGCGAGCGCGTGATGCCCGGCGGGGACGATGCCCTGGCCGATCATCACCTGCACCCAGGCGGGCTCGGCGAAGAGTTCGTCGCCCTCGCGACGGAACCGGCCATGGGCGCGGAACAGTGCGATGCGGGCGGCGAGGCTCTCGGGCAGGGGCACCGCACGTCGCTCGGTCCAGAAGGGCTCGGCACGGCTGTTGGCGTGATAGTGAAGGATCAGGAAGTCGCGAACGGCCCGCCATTCGGCCGCCGTCTCCCGGTTATAGGCGTCGATCTCGACAGGCTGGAGCGCCCGTCCGGGCCAATAGTCGAGCAGTCGTGCGATGCCCGATTGGATCAGATGGATGCTGGTCGACTCCAGCGGTTCGAGGAACCCCGCCGCCAGCCCCAATGCGATGCAATTGCCGACCCAGGCGCGTCGCCGCCGTCCGGTGGTGAAGCGCAACAGTCGCGGCTCGCCCGTCGCTTCGCCGTTCAGCGCCGAGAGCAGCCGGTCGGCCGCTTCGTCCTCCGACAGATGGCGGCTGTCATAGACCAGCCCATTGCCGGTGCGATGCTGGAGCGGAATGCGCCAGCGCCAGCCGGCTCCATGGGCGATGGCGCGGGTATAGGGGGGCAGGGGGGCGGCACGCTCACCCGCCACCGCCAGCGCGCGGTCGCAGGGGAGGAGGTCCGACCAGTCGTCGAACGGCTCGGCCAGCGTCTCGCCGATCAGCAGCGCGCGAAAGCCGGTGCAATCGATGAACAACTCGCCCGCATGGGTCTCGCCGCCTTCCAGCACGACATGGTCGATCCGCCCGCCCGCATCCCGCGCGACCGAGGCGATGCGGCCTTCCACCCGCACCACGCCCGCCGCTTCCGCATGACGGCGGAGCAGCGCGGCATAGAGGCTGGCGTCGAAATGATAGGCCCAGGCGAGGCCGCTGGGCAGGTCGGGGCGGCCCTGATCGGGGGCGAAGCGGCCCGCCATCGCGGCTTGTGCGCTTGCCATATGGCCCCAGAGCGAGGCGGGGTTCGCCGCTCCGCCGCCGCGCAGCCAATAATGGTGGAAGGGCACCAGCCCCAGGCCGCGCCCGATGCTGCCGAACGCATGGAGATAGCCGCTGCCTTCACCCGACCAGCCCTCGAACCTTATGCCCAGCTTGAAGCTGCCGTTGGTCGCGCCAAGGAGCTCGGCTTCGTCAAGCCCGAGCATCTGGTTGAACAGTCGGATGCCGGGAATAGTCGCCTCGCCCACTCCGACCGTGCCGATCGCATCGGACTCGATCAGGGTGATGCGGGTGGCGGCGGGCAGGAACCGCGCCAGCGCCGCCGCCGCCATCCATCCGGCGGTGCCACCGCCGACAATCACGACCTTTCCGGCGATACGGTCCGTGGTGGGGCGGGCGTCCATGCGGCATCTCACATTCGGGATTCCCGCGCCGGATATGGGGGGACCGGCGCGGGAAACTTGTATCAGAAGCGATAGGTAAACCCGGCGAGGAACCGGCGGCCATAGCTCTGATAGTCGATCACCTGATCGCGCTGTCCGCCATTGGTCGTGACGAACGGCGTGTCGGTCAGGTTCTGGCCCTGCACGAACAGCGACAAGCCCTTGAACGTGCCATCCTGGAAGTCATAGCCGATCTGGCCATCGACGATCGTCTCGTCGATCGCGCGGCGGCGGACGCGGTTGGCGCCGAAGCCCGACAACTCACCCACGAAGGTCGAGCGATACCGGACCGATCCACGGATGTTCAGGCCCCACTTCTCGAAAAAGGCGGTGCCGTTCGCCACCCAGCGCGAATAGCCGGGAATATCCTCGGGCTCGCCGCCGGGGGTCGGGGTGATCTCGGTCTTGGTGTACGACCCGCCGCCCGTCAGGCCGAAGCCGTCGAGGAAACCGACCACCTGACCCAGCGGCAAGGTGCCCGCCAGTTCGACGCCGTAGATCGTGCCGCCGGTCCCGTTGATCGGACGGGTGATCCGGCCCTGAAGCGGAATGCCGACCGGCAGCGACGCGGGAAGGGGCAGGCCGGTATAGTCGTAAGGCTGCTCAAGATTGTAAACGAAGCTCTTGAGATCCTTGTAGAAGCCCTGCGCCGCCAGATAGCCGCGCGTGCCGAAATATTTCTCGATCGTCACGTCGTAGGAATTGGAGCGGATCGGGCGGAGGAACGGATTGCCGCCATTGCCCGAGATGATCCCCTGCGCCGTGTCGAAGCCATAGGAGAGTGCGACGCGCATGTCGTCGAAGCGCGGGCGCATCATCTGACGCGCCGCCGCGACGCGGAACACCCAGTCGCTGGGCAGGCGAAGCGACAGATTGGCGCCGGGCAGGATGTCCCAGTAATCGTCGCCCTGGACGATCGTGTTGAAGCCGGTGCCGTTATAGACCAGGCCGCGCGACTTCTGCTCGGTCCCCACCGCCTGCACGCCAATATTGCCGGTCAGCTCCGCCGCGCCGATCTGCGCGCGCAGATCGGCCTGGAGATAGGCGGTCATCAGATGCTCGGTCGTGGTGTACGCCTTGGCGGGCACGTCCGGGCTGGTGTTGGGCGTCAGCGTATAGACGCCGCCCGCCAGCAACGCGCGCGGGTCGTAGCTGAGCATCGGTCCCAGACCCAGATAGGTCAGGTCGGTCGGCGTCTGGCGATATTGCTGCGGCAGGGGCGCGATGGTCGCGCCGCCAGGCAGGGTGACGAAGGCCTCGTTGGGGGCCAGCGACTTGGCATGATCGGTATAGTTCAGGCCGAAGCGGATGGCGTGGACGATCGGGGTCTCGACCTCGCGTTCGATCTCGACGCGGTACTGCTTGATCTCGTCGGTGACCTTGCGATCGTTGTAATAGCCCGCCTGGCGCGTGGTGCCGCCCCAGCCCAGCGGATCGGTGAGCTGGATCAGATTGGGGTCGGAATAGTTCAGCGTCGGCTGGAATACGGTGCCGTTCCGGCCCGTGGTGAAGCCGAGCGTATCGGTCGCGCCATTGCCCTGGCCGTAACCGGTGCCGCTATAGGTCTCCAGCGTCACCTCGTCGCGGTCGGTGCGCGAATAGCTGAGGTCGATAAGTGCGCTCCAGCCGTCATCGCCCTTATACTTGCCGTTATAGCCGAACGAATAGAGCTTGGCCTTGCGCTGGAACGAGTCGTTGCGGACCACGCCCTCGACACCGCTGAACGTGCCCGATGTGACCAGGCCGTTATTGACCACCGCGTTGGTCAGCGACGGATTTGCGCCCGATTGCAGCGGCAGTTCGATGCCGCGCTTGATCTGGTCGTCGTTGAAGTCGGAATAGAAGCCGTCGAGCGTGCTGGTGAAAGTGTCGCTCATTTTCCACTGGAGCGTGCCCGAAAGACCCAGGCGCTTCAGCGTGGTCGAGGTGACATAGGATTTGGACCCGCCGATGACGTTGGCAGAGGCGCCGTTCACCGTGACCGGCGCATAGCCCCAGGCATTGCCTTCCTGAATCTGGTATGGTTCGTTGAGATAGCTGGCCGACAGCGCGACGCCGATCGTGTCGTCCGCGAACTGGTCGACATAGGTGGCCGAGGCGCGATAGCCGAAGTCCTTCGACCCCGCGTTCAGCTTGCCGATATCGGCATAGGTGCCACGCGCGCCGACCGAGAAGACGCGCTTGCCATAGTCGAGCGGGCGGATCGTCTTCAGGTCGACCGTGCCCGACAGGCCCTGGCCGATCAGCGCGGCATTGGCGGTCTTGTAGATCAGCACCTGGTTGACGACTTCCGCCGGATACTGGTCATATTCGACCGCACGGTTGTCGCCGGTCGAGGTCTGCTCGCGACCGTTCAATAGCGTCGTGGAGAAGTCGGGGGCGAAGCCGCGGATCGAGATGGCGTTGGAGCGGCCATTGACCCGCTGCGACGTCACGCCGGGCAGGCGGGCGATGGACTCGGCGATCGAGGCGTCGGGAAGCTTGCCGATATCCTCGGCCGAGACGGATTCGACGACCAGGTCGCGGTTCTTCTTCTCAGCGACGGCATTTTCCAGCGCGGCGCGAAAGCCGGTGACGACGATATCGCCGGGTTCGGCATTGTCCTGCGCTTGCTGGGCGGCGGTGTCCGCGGTGCCGCTGTTCGGCGCGGGTACGACCGCGACGCTTTGCGCACATACCGGCGCGGCGACGATCAGGGCGAGCGTGCTGACGCCGAGCTTCAGGAACGAGCGCGCGGCATCGGCCGGCGCCACAGGGCGAACCGTCATGAAATCCCCTCCAGGAAACCCCGCTTTCTTTCGATGAACGGGTATGGTTGTTGCCGCACCTGTGAAATCGATCGCGATGAAAGGGAATGATGCCGCATACGTATTCAATGCGGCCATATCGGCCTGTTGTATTATTACGACAGGGCTCCCGCTTAACCTGGTACAGCAAAGCCGGTATGGGGGGGCGAGGAGGATGCCCTGATCTTGGTCGGCCAGCGAAAGCCCACATCGTTCGATATCGCGCAAATGGCGGGCGTGTCGCAGCCTACGGTCAGCCGTGCGCTTCGGGGAAGTCCTTCGGTCAGCGCCGCCACCCGCGCGCGGATCGAGGCGATCGCCAAGACGCTGAACTATACGGTCGACCGCGCCGCCTCGAACCTGCGGAGCGGGCAGACTCGGACGCTGGCGCTGCTGCTGTTTCGCGATCCTTCGCCGGGGCGGACGCTGATAAACCCCTTTTTCCTCGGGATGCTGGGCTCGATCATGGAGAGTTGCGCGGAGGTCGGATACGACCTGCTCGTTTCTTTCCAGAACCCGACCAGCAACTGGCAGGCCGATTATGAAGACAGCCACCGCGCCGACGGGCTGATCCTGCTCGGTTACGGGGACTATGCCGATTATCGCGAGCAGCTCGATCAATTGGTCGCGCGCGGCACCCATTTCGTGCGCTGGGGCTCGGTCGCGCCGGGCCAGCCGGGGCTGACCATCGGATGCGACAATCATGCGGGCGCGCTGGCGGCGACACGGCATCTGGTGGCGCAGGGGCGCAAGCGGATCGCGTTCCTGGGCGATGCGACCGACCATTATCCCGAATTCCATGACCGTTATCGCGGCTATTGCGATGCGCTGGCCGAGGCGGATTTGCCCTGCGATCCCGCGCTTCAGGTCGGCGCGATCTCCAGCGAGGAAGAGGGCGAACGCGCCGCGCGCGAATTGCTGGCGCGGGGGCGGCCCTTCGACGCGATCATGGCGGCGAGCGACCTGATCGCCCTGGCGGCGATGCGCGTGCTGGCGGAGGCGGGGCTGCGGGTGCCCGACGATGTTTCGCTGGTCGGGTTCGACGATATTCCGGCGGCTAGCTTCGCGCATCCGCCGCTCAGCACGGTGGTGCAGGATGCGGCGGCGGCGGGGCGGCTGCTCGTCCGCGCGCTGCTCGCCGAGATTTCGGGCAAGCCCCGGACGCCGACCCTGCTGCCCGCCACGCTGGTCGTGCGCGGGTCCAGCATCCGGCCATAAAACACAATGATAACAGAATATCGGGAGAGGTTATGGAGAAGCCGCGTCAGGGCTTTTGGGGGCTGTGGAACACGTCGTTCGGCTTTTTCGGAATCCAGATCGGCTTTGCCCTGCAAAATGCCAATGTCAGCCGCATCTTCCAGTCGCTGGGCACCGCCGAGAAGGACCTGGCGTTCCTGTGGATCGCCGCGCCGCTGACCGGGCTGCTCGTCCAGCCGGTGATCGGCCATTATAGCGACAGGACATGGGGCCGGTTCGGGCGGCGGCGGCCCTATTTCCTGGCGGGCGCGGTTCTGGCGACGCTGGCGTTGGTGGGGATGCCCAATGCGGGCGGTCTGCTGGGCGCCGCGATGCTGCTCTGGCTGCTCGACGCCTCGCTCAACGTGTCGATGGAGCCGTTCCGCGCCTTTGTCGGCGACATGCTCCCCAGCCGCCAGCGGACGGCGGGCTATGCCTTCCAGACCGGGTTCATCGGGGCGGGCGCAGTGCTGGGGTCGCTCGCGCCCATGGTGCTGACCGATGTCTTCCATGTCGCCAATGTCGCGGGGCCGGGCGAGGTGCCGCCGTCGGTGCGCTATGGCTTCTATATCGGGGCGGCCGCCCTGTTCGGCGCGGTGCTCTGGACCGTGCTGACCACCCGCGAATATTCGCCCGAGCAGATCGCGGCCTTTGCCGAGAGCGACGAGGGGCAGGTGGCGCATAGCGATGCCGTGCCGTCCGAACGGATCGGCACCGCACCGCTCTGGATCGTCGCGGGCGTGTTGGTCGTCGCGGGCGTGGGGCTGCTGGGGCTCGACAAGCCGGTCTATCTGCTGGGCGGCGGATTGATCGCCTTCGGTCTGGCGCGGATTCTCAGTGCGGCGCTGGTGCGGAGTGGGAGAGGAGCCAATGCGCTCAGCCAGATTCTGGCCGATCTGGCGGCGATGCCCGCGACGATGAAGCGGCTGGCGCTGGTCCAGTTCTTCACTTGGTCGGCGCTGTTCATCATGTGGATATACACCACGCCGATCGTCGCGGCGCGGGTCTTCCACACCACCGACGCCTCGAGCGCGGCCTTCAACGAGGGGGCCAATTGGGTCGGCGTGCTGTTCGCGGTGTACAGCGGCGTCGCGACGCTCTGGGCCTTCGCACTGCCATGGCTGGCGCGGGCGATCGGGCGGCGGAACACGCATGTCGTCGGCCTGCTGTGCGGCGCGGCGGGGTTCGCGTCGTTCCTGATGATCCGGGACGCCTGGTGGCTGTTGGGGGCGATGGTGTTCGTCGGCATCGCGTGGGCGTCGATCCTGACCATGCCCTATGCGATCCTGTCGGCGGCGCTTCCGGCTGAGAAGCTGGGCATTTACATGGGGTTGTTCAACATCTTCATCGTGCTGCCGCAACTGATCGTGTCCTCGATCATGGGGGCGGTGGTCAGCCATTTCTTCCCCGGCGATCTGGTATGGGCGATGGCGATCGCGGCGGGGGTGATGGGACTGGCGGCGTTGGCCATGCTGAGGGTGGCGAAGGACGCCTGAGCCAACTCCTCCCCGTGCCGGGGAGGATTATCTCGGCAGCGTGATCGTCGCGGCCAGCCCGCCTTCGGGCCGGTTGGAGAGGCGGATATCCCCGCCCGCCTCGCGGACGATCGAGCGGGCCAGTGCGAGGCCCAGTCCGATGCCGCCCGTATCCCGGTTGCGTGAGCTTTCCAGGCGGATGAAGGGATCGAACACCGCCTCCAACTGATCGGCGGCGATGCCGGGGCCCTGGTCGGCGACGATGATCGCGACATGATCGGCCTGTGCATCGATCCGCACATCGGCGGAATGACCATATTTTACCGCATTCTCGATCAGGTTGCGGACCGCGCGCCGCATCAGCGTGGGGCGCAGCTTCAGCCGGAGCCGCCCGCCTTCCTCGAAGGTCACGTCCTGTCCCAGGTCCAGGAAATCGGCGACGACCGCATCGACCAGCGCGTTCAGGTCGACATCGGTCTCCGCTTCGCTCGGACGCCCCGCGCGGGCGAGCGAAAGGATGTCCTCCAGCGTCTTGTTCATCTCGGCGATGGTGTCGGCCATGCGCAGCCGGTCCTGTTCGTCCTCGACCGACTCGATGCGGACCCGCAAGGCGGCCAGCGGAGTGCGCAGGTCATGCCCGATCGCGCCCAGCATCCGGTCCTTTTCCTCCAGCATCGCCCGGATCCGCAGCCGCAGCGCGTTGAACGCCGCGATCAGGCCGGAGACGTCGAGCGGCCCCTGTTCGGGAATGGGTTCGCCGGGCTCGCGCGGGTCGAAACGCTCCGCCGCGCGGGTCAGGTCGCGCAAGGGGCGCGAAATGCGCCGTCCGATCCACAGCACGGGCAGCAGGATGACGCCGTACAGGATCAGGGTCTGCGCGATCAGCCGCCAGACCAGATACATCCCGTCATTGGGCCAGAAGGAGCGCGTGACCAGCCAGCCGCCGGTCTTGCGCTCGACGGCGATCAGCAGTTCCTGTGCCGGAGGACGCCGCCGGTCGACACGGCGGCGGGGCCAGTCGAAATCCTCCGGGCGGAACGGGCGGATGCCGGTGACGACGCGCAGCACCGGATGCCCCGATTCGGCCAGTCCCTCGCGCACCAGCGCCTCTACCGCGGGCACGCCCGGCAGGTTGGGGCGGATCGGATTGTTGCGCGACATCCGCACCCGGCCGCGATCGGGGGCGGGCGGGCGGCCATTGGCGGCGCGGTCGATCGCATCGGTCAGCCGCGCAATGGCGGGCCCCGATGTCTGTTCCAGCAGCAACGTCCGCCGCTCGTGCAACAGCAGCGCGAAGTTGATCGCCTGCGCCACGAACAGCGCGATGGCGAGCAGCAACGCCATCTGCGCCGCCAGCCGACGCGGCCAGAAGCGGAGCCTCACAGGCGGGTCACTTCGGCGGCCAGCGTATAGCCGCCGCCCCAGACCGTCTTGATGATTTCGGGCGATTTGGGGTCCGCCTCGATCTTGCGGCGCAGGCGGCTGACCTGATTGTCGATCGCACGGTCGAAGGCGGCGGCCTCGCGTCCCTGGGTCAGGTCGAGCAACTGGTCGCGGGTCAGCACCTGGCGAGGACGGCTGACCAGCGCGAGCAGCAGATTATATTCGCCGGTCGACAGCATCACCGACACGCCCTCGCGATCGACCAGCGACCGCTCGCCCGATTTCAGCACCCAGCCCGCAAAGGCGTAGGAGCCGCTGTCCGGCGCATGGAGCCGCGCGCCGCCCGCCTGGGTCCGGCGCAGCACGACCTTGGCCCGGGTCGCCAGTTCGCGCGGGGAAAAGGGCTTCACGACATAGTCGTCCGCGCCCATTTCCAGTCCGACGATCCGGTCCGTCTCCTCGGCGCGGGCGGTCAGCAGGATGACCGGCACCTCGCTGGTCGCCGCGATATGGCGGCAAAGGCTCAGCCCGTCCTCGCCCGGCATCATGATGTCGAGGATGACCAGGTCGATGGCATAGGCCGCGAGCCGGGTGCGCGCCGAGGCGGCATCGCCCGCCTGGGTCACGCGGAACCCCTGTTTGGTCAGATAGACGGCGAGCGGCTCGCGGATGGAACGCTCGTCATCGACGAGCAGCAGGTGCGGCGTGTCGGACATGGGGGAGGGGTCTAGCATGGCAAGCGCGGCTCGCAAGCGGGGCGACGGATGGGGGGATCGGTCGCCCCGCCTGACGGCTCAGTCGTCCTGCTGGGGGGCAGGCTGAGCTCCGGGGGCCATGCCGCCATGGCGGCGGCCACCGAACCGGGGGGCGGCGGCGCGTTCGGCCACGTCGATCTTGCCGTCATGATTGATGTCGAGACGATCGAACACCGCCACGGCGCGGGCGCGGAAGGCGTCGGCGGTGATGGGTTGCGGGGCGCGACGGCCGGGGCGGTCACCGCCGCCCTGGCGACGCTCTTGCCACTCGGCACGGCGCTGTTCGCGATAGGCGCGCATCTCGTCCGGGGTCACGGTGCCGTCGTGATTGACGTCCATGGCGGCGAAGCGCTGGTCGGCGGCGGCAATGGCGGCGGCGCGAGTGATGTTGCCCGAGGCATCGGGCTGCATCCCCATCATCGCGCCGCCCATCCGGCCGGACGGCGGGGGAGGAGGGGCCGAGGTCTGTGCCTGCGCGGCGGTGGCGGTCAGCAGGGTGGCGAGGGAAAGGCCGATCAGGGTCTTTCGCATGGGTTTCGGGTCCTTTGCGGCGGAGAGGAAAATCCCTTCCGGTCGATGGCCCTTCTCGCCTGCGGCTGTCGCCCGATCATGTCGGGCGACGGCCGCAATTGTCGCAAATTGTGCGCTATCAGATCGGATCGATGTTCCGATATGCCCTTCTTTTCCCTCGCCCCTCATAGAGGGGAGAGGGTTGCGCAGACTTGGTCTTTGCGAAAGCAAAGGCTTAGTCGGAGCTGGGTGAGGGGTGCTGCGCGCGGAGCGCGCGCGAGCCTATGGCTCGCTCAACCCCTCACCCAAGCTGCGCTAGCCAGCAGGCTGGCAAGCTCCGCTAACCCTCTCCCCTGTCCAGGGGAGAGGGAAGAAGGAGTGGCATGAATGTCGATTGGCCCTAGGCCCTAGTCCAGGAAACGATCGTCGAACATGCCGTAGAGGATGGTCGAGGCATAGAGTGCGATGGCGTGGGGGCGCTCCATCGTGCCCGCCCATTTGCGCATGTCGAAGGCCGCGTTCTGGATCGCCATCAGCGCCTGGGCCGCGATCAGCGCATCGACCGCGCGCATCGACCCTTCCGCCACGCCGTCCATGATCGTGCCCGCATAGCGCCGCGCGATCCCGTTGGAGCGCTCGACCATTTGCGCGCGCACGTCGCCCGGCAGGCTGGCGAGCGCGGTGGTGCGGAGCAACGGCCCGCGTTCGGCGAACTGGACGTCCAGCAGGGTCGCGATCGCGCTGGACAGCCGGTGCCAATGGCTGCTCCCGGCCGCATCGGCCAGTTGCTGCGCGGCGGTGATCGTGTCGAAGCTGCGGCGGTAACAGGCGGCGACCAGATCGTCCTTGGCGTCGAGATGGTGATAGAAGCTGCCCTTGGTAACGTTCAGCTCGCTGGCGATCCGCTGCACGCTGGCGCCGCGATAGCCGAGCTGGTTGATCAGCCGGGTCGCGGCCAGCAGAAACGCCTCGCGCCCCGGCTCGGTCCGCTGCGCCATCCGCGCGTCGAGGTCGAGCATGGCGGGGGACCAGGTCGATCCCTTCGCCGCGATGCCATGGGTCAACACGTCGAGCAGCCGTTCCTCGACGCGGGGAAACTGGTCCAGTTCATACCGGACCAGCCAGATCGGCAGCCAAAAGGTGTTTTCCAGCAGAACATGCGCCCGCGCGCCGTGCAGGTCGGTATGCGCGCGGCTGGGGGCCGGACCCCACAGGCTGCGCGTGGCGCGGAACACTTTCTGCCACCCGGCCATCAGGCGCCCCCGGATCGGCTCCTCCATGGCGCGAAGGTCGGACAGGACGGCGAAGGGCGCCTCCTCGCCTCGTTCGATCCGGGCGAGCCGGGCCATGTTGATCGACAGATAACGCGCGACGCGGGCCTGCGGCGTGGGTGCCTCGGCAGCGAGCGTCAGCATTTCGAGCAGCCGGTCCAGCGTATGCTCGAACGCCGCCGCCGCCAGTTCGTCCTTGCGACGGAAATAATAGGTGACGCTGGTGGTGTTCAGCCCGACGCGCTGCGCGACATCGGCGAAGGTCATGCCCTTGGCCGATTGTTCGTTGATCGCCTGCGCCGCCGCCGCCAATATGGCGTCACGCTTCTGTCGATAGCGTTCGGTACTCTGCTCTTCCTCGACGGACGTTGCCGCCATTGCCGTCACCCTCTCGATACTCGCCCGTCGGACCGTCGATCCGCGACGGACCGATATTCCCTATCTCGAAAAACGACGCCGGTCATCGCTTTTTGCGGAATCGAGGATTGGGCGAGTGCGCCGCCCCTCTCAAATCCGAAATCGGGTATGGCCGAAACGGCTTGGACCGTCTTTGGATCATATCGCGCCGGTAACGAGCCATTAACAAAGGTTTAGTCCATTTTGGGCAATGAGAGCCCATGGGTATCGAACTTTTCCCCGCAAAGCCTGACCAGATTTGGCAGCGGGAGGACATGATGTTCCGGGCGATCGACCGGACGCATCTATTGGTGGTGTTCGATACCGATGGCGTCATTCAATGGGCCAATGACAATTTCCTTCAGGTCTTTGGTCATACCGCTACCGAATTGGCAGGGCGGCCCCATGCGATGCTGTGTCCCGCCGGTATCGCCGCGTCGGCGGACCATGAACAATTCTGGTCCGATCTGCGCCGGGGCCTGCCCCATAGCGGGGCCTATCGCCGGATGGGGCGGCAGGGGCGGTCGATCTGGCTGGAGGCACGCTATCTGCCCATCCTGGATGCGGACGGGACCGTCACCCAGGTCCTCAAGATCGCGACCGATATCACCGGGCATTGCCTGACCGATGGGGAGGCGCATAGCAAACTCGCCGCGATCGACCTGTCGCAGGCGGTGGTGGAATTCGATCTGAAGGGCCGTGTGCTGGCCGCGAACGACATCTTCCTGTCGCTGATCGGATACTCGCGCGCGGCGACGATCGGCGTGCATCACAGCCGCTTTTGCAGTGCCGACCATGTCCGCTCGCCCGCCTATGCGCGCTTCTGGGCCGATCTGGCGGCGGGGCGGTTCATCGCCGGGCGGTTCGAGCGGCGGCGCGCCGATGGGACGGCCCTTTGGCTTCAGGCCACCTACACCCCGATCCTCGACGCCGAGGGCGTGCCGTACAAGATCGTGAAGTTCGCGACCGACATGACCGACCGGGTCCGGCTGGAGGCGGAGGCGAGCGAGCGGCTGGATCAGGCCGAGCGGTTTCGCCTGATGGCGGAGGATCGCCAGACCGCGCTGGAGACCATGCTTCGCGACATGGAGGGCCTCGTCGACAGCATCGCCGCCATCGCCGGACAGACCAACATGCTGGCCCTGAACGCGAGCATCGAGGCGGCGAGGGCGGGCCCCGCCGGGCGCGGCTTCGGCATCGTCGCCGCCGAGGTCAAGAAGCTGGCCGAGGATACCCGCAGCGCCACTCAGTCGGTGCGCGAGATGCTGCGCCGTTAAACGCCGGCCTTGGGCGAACGCAGGCGAATCAGCCCTTCCTGCGCGACGCTGGCGACCAGCCGTCCGTCGCTGGTGAAGATGCGGCCCCGGTTGAACCCGCGCGCATGGCCCGCCCAAGGGCTGTCGGTCGTGTAGAGCAGCCATTCGTCCGCCCGGAACGGCTCGTGCAGCCATAGGGCGTGGTCCAGGCTGGCCGTCTGCATATCGTCGATCAGCCAGTGGACCGCGTGCGGCAGGGTGGAGGTGCCGAGCAGCGCGAAATCGCTGGCATAGGCCAGGATCGCGCGGTGCAGCGCGGGATCGTCGCCGACCGGCGCGACGAGGCGGAACCAGATCGACTGGGACGGCGCGCGGGGCTCGGGCTTGAGCAACTGCCGGGGATCGACGGGCCGCAGTTCGATGGGACGGGGACGCGACAGAAAGGCGCGGAGCGGCTCAGGGATTTGGTCGCCCAGCGCGGCCAGCAGCTCCCGTTCGGGCGTCAGCGTATCGGGTGCGGGGACGTCGGGCATGGCGTCCTGATGATGCAGCCCTTCCTCCGGCGTCTGGAACGAGCAGGCCAGGTTGAGGATCGGCTTGCCCTTCTGCATCGCGATCACCCGCCGGGTCGCGAAGCTGCGCCCCTCGAAATCGCGCTCGACGCGGTAGACGATCGGATAGCGTTCGTCGCCCGGCCGCATGAAATAGGCATGGAGCGAATGGGCGATGCGCGGTGCCTCGGTCGAGCGTTGCGCCGCCTGGAGCGCCTGTGCGATCACCTGTCCGCCGAAGACCCGCCCCTCGCCACCGGGGCGCCGCGCGCCGCGATAGAGGTCGGTGTCGATCTCCTCGACATCCAGCAGCGCGACAAGGCCCTGGGCCATGATTTCGGGGGAAGGGGGCGGTCGATGATCCATGTCGTGGTGATGATTGTGCTTGACGTAAACGTCAACCGCTGATCCCTTGTGCGGAAAAGATACTTTCACCGGTGCCTGGGCATCGCTACACAGTCGCGGTCGATCAGATCCTGGAGTTGGCGATGGACGCATTGAACGAAGACGGCGCGTCGGAGCGTGCGGAATTGCACTTTCTGGCGGCCCTGACCGAAGAACTGATGCGTCACCTGATGGAGGCGGGCGTGCTGTCCCGCACGCAGCTCCAGTCCATCGAGAATGCGGTCGCCGAACGGACCGGCGGCATCCCACGCGCCTGGTAAGGCCGTGCGCGCCGGTGATCGGTGCGCTTCATGACACAAACGTCATCCCCGCACGGCGTTAGCGGCTTTCCTGACCCGGGAAAGCCGCTAACGTGATCGCCATGAGTGACGTGCATGACGACGCGACCGCCAAGGCTCCCATGGCCGGCGATTCGATCCTGGGAACCCCGGCGGGCATGGGCTCGCGGGAGGCGATGCGGATCGCGATGCGGCGTGATCGCCTGCTCGCCGGGCTGACGCTGACGGCGGGGGCGGGGTTCACCCTGGCGCTGCCCTTCGCGCTCAAGGAGGGGGCCGAGTTCTTCCTGCCGCTGACCACCGCGCTGGTCATTGCGATCGCGCTGGTTCCCATTCTCGAATGGCTGGAGCGGCGGCGGGTGCCGTCTTCGCTGGCGGCTTTGCTGTGCGTCCTGCTGTTCCTGGTCGTCGCCAATATCGCGCTGGCGGCGATCATCGTGCCCGCGACCGATTTCTTCCGCCTGCTGCCCAGCCGGATCGGACGCATCCAGGACAATCTGGCGCCGCTGCTCGACCTGTATTCCAACCTCGAACGCTATGTGAACAAGGCGCTGCGGCAGGTCGCCTCGGCCCCGATCCGCCAGCCGCAGACGAGCGCCGTCTCGCCGCCCAGCTCGATCCTGGAGCTTGCCGCGACCTCGGCCCCGACGCTGATCGTCCAGTTCCTGTTCGGCGTCCTCGTCGTCTTCTTCGTCCTGTCGGGCTGGACCCGGATGCGGCGCGAGACGATCCGCGGGCGGACCAGCTTCGACGGCGCCATGGCGACCGCGCGGGTGATCCAGGAGGTAGTGGACGACGTGTCCGCCTATCTGGGCACCATCACCATCATCAACCTGGCGCTGGGCGGCGCGGTGGCGGGGGCGCTGTCGCTGTTCGGCATGCCCTATCCGTTGATGTGGGGCGGTATCGTCGCGCTGCTCAACTACATCCCCTATTTCGGGCCGGTGATCGGCGCGCTGCTATTGGCGGTCGGCGGGCTGATGACGTTCAGCGACATCTGGGTCGCGCTTGCCCCGCCCGCGATCATGTACGGGATGCACCTGATCGAGGCGAACCTCATCACTCCGCTGGTCGTCGGACATCGCCTGACCATCAGCCCGGTCATGATCCTGGTCTCGCTCAGCTTCTGGGGATGGGTGTGGGGGACGCTGGGCGCGCTGCTGGCGGTTCCGCTGCTCATCATCCTGCAAACCGTGCTGAAGGCGGCGGGCAAGCCGGACATTGCGGGCTTCCTGTTCGAGCATGGTACGCTGACCTATCTCGACCGTGACAGCGACCCGGAGGACGTTCCGCAAGAAAGTTCGAAATGAAGCGTTGACAGGGTCGGGAGGCTCGCCTAGTTGGCGCGCCTCGACGCTTTCAGCGGGTGTAGCTCAGTTGGTTAGAGCGCCGGCCTGTCACGCCGGAGGTCGCGGGTTCGAGCCCCGTCACTCGCGCCATTCCTTCCCTGGAATGGTGGAAAATATCGAAATCCCCGAAAGGGCCGATGCCGGATATATGCGGCGTCACATGGCTTTCAAGCGGGTGTAGCTCAGTTGGTTAGAGCGCCGGCCTGTCACGCCGGAGGTCGCGGGTTCGAGCCCCGTCACTCGCGCCATCCTTTGGGATGGCGTTTTCGTTTCCGGGTTACGGGGACGTTCCATTTCTCCCGACATTCCATTCGTCATCCCAGCGAAGGCTGGGATCTCTGGCGACGGGCCACTGCGATCGAGAAAGGCCCCAGCCTGCGCTGGGGCGACGCGATTGGACCTTCGCTCAGGATAAACTCCGGCGCACTGCCAAAGTCGAAGGGAAACCCTAACCCCGTCCCCCCTCCATCCACCGCAACAGCGGCTTCATCGGCGTGATCCACACGATCCCGGCGACGACATAGAAGGCCAGTTGCAACACCCAGTGCCACTGGCCCACCACGCCCGACAGGCTGGCGACCAGCACCGCCCACAGGACGATGATCGCGACGATCAGCAGCATTCCGGCGGGCTTGCGCCAACTGGGGGTCATGGGACGATCCATTCCGATTCGGTGGCGATGGCGTGGAGAGGAACGTCCCAGTCATCGGGGGCCAGCGCCTCGACCTCCTGCACGCCCCAGGTGAGCCCGACGCGCCAGGCGTCGGGGTGTGCGGCGAAGGCGCGGTCGTAATGCCCCGCGCCCTGGCCCAGCCGGTTGCCGCGCCGGTCGAAGCCGACCAGCGGGGTCAGGATGATGTCGGGCATGCATTCGGGCGCACCCGGGTCCGGCTGGTGAAGCCCGAAAGCACCGACATGCAGATCCTGTCCCTCCGCCCATGTCAGGAAGCGGATCGGGCTCGCGCGGTCGACGACATGGGGCAGGGCGATGGTCGCACCGGCGTGCAATGCCGCCTCGACCCACAGCGCCGGATCGGCCTCCGCCCCGATCGGGCGATAGGCGGCAATGATCTGTCCGGGCAGCAGGCGGTCGAGAAAGGGGCGCGCCACCGGCAGCAGGCCGGGGCCGTGCGCATCACGCGCCGCCCGAATCCGGGCGCGAAGGGCGCGTTTGTCGGTCATGTCAGAGAAAGGCGGGTGGCGGGACCGCCATGGCCGTTTGCCGTAATATCCACTGACGCCCAATACGTCAGGTGGGGACCATGTGCGTCGGACCAGGGTCCGGGCAGGGACAGCCCCCTTGGATGAAGAATAGCCTCAGGGATTATCGTGGCTCGTACCGGGCAGAGCCCGCCACTGACCCATGTAGGGGAGAGGCCCGGCTTACTCAAGGGGCCCGCGTCCTTCGGAATCCAGCGCATCGGCCAATCCCTCCAGCCGCTCGGCGATCCGGGTGAGCGCGGCCTCGCTGACCGCGGCCCCGGCGGGCGGGCGACGCTCCGCCTCTTCCAGCGCGTCGGCCAGCATCAGCGCGACGAACAGCAGCGCGCGTTCGCCATTATGCCCGCCCGAGGCGCGCATCGCCGCCGGCCAGCGCTGGTCGAGCATCTGGCCGAGCAGGCGGACCCGTGCTTCGCCGCCTTCCTGGCAATAGACGGTATGGGGGCGGTCGCCGATCGTGATCGTGACTTCGGCCATCAGACGGCGCTCCCCCGGCTGATCACTTCGTCCAGCGCGGAAACGGCGTCGGCCATGCGGGCCTTGAGCGCGGCATGGCGTCGCGCGAGCGCGTCTTCCTTGGCCGCGCGGGTGCGGATCGTCTGTTCGATGCGGGCGATCGCGCGGTCGATGCGCTCGACGGAGGAGAGGACATCGTCGGCAATGGGTTCGGGCATGGGATCGGCTTAGCAGGATGGCTTGACGCGGCAACCCGCAATTGGACGATGCGAAGCCTGGGGGCGGTTGACAGCGAACCCATCGGCTCCGAAAGGCGTGGCGCGAACGATGGAATCGCGGGACGTGCCCGCCTTCACCATCCAACCGGGGGCGGTGCCGTCCAGGCAGTGCCCGTATGAGACAGGAGCTTGCTGGCATGACGGTCAAGGTTGCAATCAATGGTTTCGGTCGCATCGGCCGACTGGTCGCGCGCGCCATTCTCGAACGGGGCGGCGACGCGCTGGAACTGGTCGCGATCAACGATCTCGCTGACGCCAAGTCCAACGCCTGGCTGTTCAGCCGCGACAGCGTCCATGGCCGCTATCCGGGTGAGGTGTCGGCGGACGGCAACGACATCGTGATCGACGGCAAGCGCATCCGCGTCACCGCCGAACGCGACCCCGCCAACCTGCCGCACAAGGAACTGGGCGTCGACCTGGTCCTGGAGTGCACCGGCTTCTTCACCGACAAGGCGTCGTGCGAGAAGCACATCGCGGCGGGCGCCAAGAAGGTGCTGATCTCGGCACCGGGCAAGAATGTCGACCTGACCGTCGTGTACGGCGTCAACCATGACAAGCTGACCGCCGACCACACCATCGTGTCGAACGCCTCGTGCACCACCAACTGCCTGGCGCCGGTCGCCAAGGTGCTGAACGACGCGATCGGTATCGAGCGCGGCCTGATGACCACGGTCCACGCCTATACCAACGACCAGAAGATCCTCGACCAGATCCACCCCGACCTGCGCCGCGCCCGCGCCGCCGCCATGTCGATGATCCCGACCACCACCGGCGCCGCCCGCGCGGTGGGCGAGGTTCTGCCCGAACTGAAGGGCAAGCTGGACGGCTCGGCCATCCGCGTGCCGGTGCCGGACGTCAGCCTGGTCGACCTGACCTTCACCCCTGCGCGCGACACGACCAAGGAAGAGGTCAACGCCATCCTGAAGGCGGCCGCCGAGAGCGGTCCGCTCAAGGGCGTGCTGGTTTATACCGACGAGCCTTTGGTCTCGATCGACCTGATGCACTCGCCCCAGTCCTCGACCGTCGACAGCCTGGAGACGGCGGTGATCGACGGCAAGCTGGTGCGCGTCGTTTCGTGGTACGACAATGAATGGGGCTTCTCGAACCGCATGGTCGACACCGCGACCGCGATGGCGAAGTTCCTCTGATGAGCGACGGGCGGGTGATGACCGGGCATCTGGCCGGTATCGCCCGCCATGCCGTGCCGAAGGGGAGGGTGGAGGTGCTGGACACCGCCATCGTCACCCTGGCGGGCGGCGTGGAAGGCGATTGTCGCGGGCGGATCAAGCCCGGCGGGCGGGGCAGGCGTCAGGTGACGCTGATCGAGCGCGCCGACTGGGACGCCGCGCTGGCCGAGATCGACCGCGATATCCCCTGGCAGGAACGCCGCGCGAACCTGCTGGTCGAGGATTTCGACCTTCCCCAAATTCCGGGCACCCGGTTGCGTATCGGGCCCGTCCTTCTGGAAATCACCATGGAATGCGATCCGTGCCACCGCATGGACGCGATCGCCGACGGGTTGCAGGCGGCCCTCCGTCCCGATTGGCGCGGCGGCGTGTGTACCCGCGTAATCGAGGGCGGCACGATCCGCATCGGCGACAACATCAGGATCGAGGAATCATGACCAAGGCTTTCAAGACGCTCGACGATATGGGTGACGTGTCCGGCAAGCGCGTGCTGGTCCGCGAGGATCTGAACGTGCCGATGGCCGATGGTCGCGTGACCGACGACACCCGCCTGCGTGCGACCATCGCGACGGTGACCGAACTGGCCGACAGGGGCGCGATCGTCCTGATCCTCGCCCATTTCGGCCGCCCCAAGGGGCAGCGTAACCCCGAATTCTCGCTGGCGATGCTGACCCAGCCGTACAGCGACGTGCTGGGCCGCCCGGTCCGCTTCATCGACGATGTCGCGGGCGAGGCGGCGGAAGCGGCGGTCGCGACGCTGAACCCCGGCGATATCGCGATCCTGGAAAACACCCGCTTCCATGCCGGTGAGGAAAAGAACGATCCCGAACTGGCGGCCTCGATCGCCAAGCTGGGCGACTTCTACGTCAACGACGCCTTCTCGGCGGCGCACCGTGCGCATGTCTCGACCGAAGGGCTGGCGCGTCAGCTTCCGGCGTTCGCGGGCCGCGCGATGGAGGCTGAACTCGACGCGCTCGAAAAGGCGCTCGGCAATCCCGAGCATCCGGTCGCGGCGGTGGTCGGCGGGGCCAAGGTCTCGACCAAGCTCGCGGTGCTCAAGCATCTGGTCGGCAAGGTCGATCACCTGATCATCGGCGGCGGCATGGCCAACACCTTCCTCGCCGCGCGCGGGGTCGATGTGGGCAAGTCGCTGTGCGAGCATGACCTGACCGGCACGGCCGAGGAGATTCTCGACGCGGCCGATAAGGCGGGCTGCACCGTGCATCTTCCCTATGACGTGGTGGTCGCCAAGGAGTTCAAGCCGAACCCCGCGACCCGCACTGTCAATGTGCACGAGGTCGCGGCGGACGAGATGATCCTCGACCTCGGCCCCAACGCGGTCGAGTCGCTGGGCGACGTGCTGAAGAATTGCCGCACGCTGGTGTGGAACGGCCCGCTCGGCGCGTTTGAGACGCCGCCCTTCGACATGGCGACCGTCGCGCTCGCCAAGACGGCGGCGGCACTGACCCAGGATGGCAGCCTCGTCTCGGTCGCGGGCGGCGGCGATACGGTGGCCGCGCTCAACCAGGCGGGCGTGGGGACGCAGTTCACCTTCGTCTCGACGGCGGGCGGCGCATTCCTGGAATGGATGGAGGGGCAGGACCTGCCCGGCGTCGCCGCGCTGACGGCCTGATGTCTCACGGACCGTCCCTCTTGGGAGGGACGATCCGACAGGACCCCGTCGCCCTTTCGGGCGGCGGGGTTTTTCGTGGCCGCGCGACAATGCTTGAATACACTTGTCGGACTTGCTAGGTTTAACGCGTTAAACGAAGGAATGGGCAATGCTTGGCGTCCGCCTCGACACCGAATTGGAAGAGCGGCTGGCGGCCGTGGCGCGCACCCAGGGGCGCAGCAAGAGCGACATCGCGCGTGAGGCGGTGCGCCGCTATGTCGACCTGCACGACGAAGCCTATCGCCGCGAGGCGCGTCGCCAGTCGACCCGCGCCTCCAAGCGCGACACGGCGGAGGATTTCGCCTTTTGGAACGCGCTCGCCACGGATGCGGCGTCACAGGAGCCGGACGCGTGAAGATTTCCCACGCCGCCATCGTGCTCGCGACCACGGGCGAAGGCAGGGATCACCGTCCCTTCCTGGTCGTCCAGTCGGACCTGTATAACGAAACGCACAACACCATCACCGTCTGCCCGATGACCTCGGTGGTCGGCGGCGAGGCGCTGTTCCGCGTCGCCTTCTCGCCCCGCGAGCATACCGGCCTGACCGTCGAGTGCGAGGTCCAGGTCGACAAGATTTTGTCCATTCCGCGCAATCATATCGTCAAGGTGCTGGGACATGCTTCGCCCACCCGGATGGAGCAGGTCGAACAGGCCATGCGCCGCTGGCTGATGCTCTGATGCCCCGTTTTCCGACCCCAACGACCCGATCTGGAGAGAATTCATGACCCCGACCGTGAAAGCCATTCTCGACAAATATGAAGCCACGCCCGCCGCGGTGAAGGCCAATCTGGCGCGCATCCTGATGCAGGGGAAGCTGGGCGGCACCGGCAAGCTGATTATCCTGCCGGTCGATCAGGGTTTCGAACATGGCCCGGCGCGCAGCTTCGCGGTCAACCCGCCCGCCTATGACCCGCATTACCATTTCCAACTGGCGATCGATGCCGGGCTGTCGGCCTATGCCGCGCCGCTGGGGATGCTGGAGGCGGGGGCCGACACCTTTGCGGGGCAGATCCCGACGATCCTGAAGATCAACAGCTCGAACAGCTGGGGCACCTCGATCACCCAGGCGGTGACGGGCAGCGTGCAGGACGCGGTGCGGCTGGGTTGCGCGGCGATCGGCTTCACCATCTATCCGGGGTCTGACGGCATTTTCGACGCGATGGACCAGATCGCGATCCTGTCCGCCGAAGCGCGCGAGGCGGGTCTCGCCACCGTCATCTGGAGCTATCCGCGCGGCGGCAAGCTGACCAAGGACGGCGAACTGGCGCTCGACGTCGGGGCCTATGCCGCGCATATGGCGGCGCTGCTCGGCGCGCATATCATCAAGGTCAAGCTGCCCAGCGACCATATCGAGCAGGCCGAGGCGAAGTCCGCCTATGAGGGCATCGACTGGTCCAACCAGGCCGATCGCGTGCGCCATGTCGTCCAGTCGAGCTTCGCGGGGCGCCGCATCGTCGTCTTCTCGGGCGGCGCGGCCAAGGGGGCCGATGCCGTCTATCAGGACGCACGCGACATTCGCGATGGCGGCGGCAATGGCTCGATCATCGGCCGCAACACCTTCCAGCGTCCGCGCGACGAGGCGCTGGCGATGCTCGACAAGCTGATCGCGATCTACAAGAACGAAGAATAAGTTCTTGCAGGGCTGGGCGTTTCGGTTGGGGAACCGGGGCGCCCATTCCTTCCCGCCGCCGTCACAGGTGACGGGGCGTGCGTCAGGCGCTAGGGAAGGCGGCATGACGCTTGATGACGATCCTCTCGGCCCGCTCGATCCCGAATTCGCCACCGCCTTTGTACGGGACATGCGACGGCCGCCCTGCCAGCTTTACCTGATCTCGCCGCTCGACGTGACCGGCGGTTTCGCGGACCGGCTGGCGCGCGCGCTCGATGCCGGGCCCGTCGCGGCCTTCCAGTACCGCGTGAAGGACATGGACCAGCACGCCGCCGCCAAGCTGGCCGAGCCGCTCCAGCGCATCTGCGCCGACCGTGAGGTGGCGTTCATCGTCAACGACAGCATCAGCCTGGCCAAGCGGCTGGGCGCGGACGGTGTGCATCTGGGCCAGGGGGACGGCGACGCCCGCGAGGCGCGCGACGTGCTGGGCCCGTCGGTCCAGATCGGCGTGACCTGTCACGACAGCCGTCATCTGGCGATGGAGGCCGGGGAGGCAGGGGCGGACTATGTCGCCTTCGGTGCCTTTTATCCGACGACGACCAAGGAAACCAAGCATCGGGCCGAACCGGTGGTGCTGTCCTGGTGGTCGACGCTGTTCGAACTCCCCTGCGTCGCGATCGGCGGGATCACGCCCGAGAATGCGGGAACGCTGGTCAAGGCGGGCGCGGACTTTCTGGCGGTGTCGGGCGCGGTATGGAACGGCGACGAGGCGGCGGCGGTCAAGGCCTTTGCCGAGGTATTGAAGTAGGGCGCTCCGACAGGGGCATGGCGATCACCTCGCCATTCCATCCATTAGGCTGTGCCGCCATTCTAACATGCTCTTCTTTTCCCCTGCTCCTCATAGAGGGAATAAGGAGCCGCATGAATGTCGATTGGCCCTACGCCCTGCGTGAGCCCACCGGTATGATCGCCTATCCGTTGCGCATCGGAAACAAGCGTCCTTCGCCTGCGTTCAACAGACAGGCTACGAACGACGCGGAGGAGCGGCGCATGACAAGACTGGCGATCGCCCTGGGGACGGGGGTAGCCATGGCATTGGTGGCGGTGGCGACGCATCCCACGCCCGCACCCGCCTATCCGATCGAGCCGGGCAGCGGTGCGGCGTCGCCGAGCGGCGTTGGCGCGCCCCCCGCAAGCGCGATCACGCCACTGGGCAAGCACAAAGTGCCGCAGGAATGAGGCGAAGCGGGGGCAGGGGCCCGCTGTCGCGCTTCGGCTGGGTGATGCTGGGCCTGATCGTGGTCGGGGTCGGCGGCTTTCTGTCGATGCTGTCCGTCGGCTCGGGCGATGTCGTGGTGCCCGAAGCACAGGCGCCTGCCTCCGGGGGCGTGACGGGCGGCGCGGCGGCGCTCATCATGCCGATCGCCGACTATCCGGTGGCCTCGCTCCGCCACGACTGGGGCGACCCGCGCGAAGGCGGCGAGCGCCGGCATCGAGGGATCGACCTGATGGCACCGGGCGGCACCCCGGTCGTGGCGGCGCTTCCGGGCACGGTCGAGAAGCTGTTCGACAGCGCGCGGGGCGGCCATACGCTCTATATCCGCTCGCTCGACCGGCGCTGGAGCCTCTATTACGCGCATCTGAAAAGCTATGCGCCAGGCCTGACCGAGGGGCAGCGCGTCGCGCAGGGGCAGGTGGTCGGCTATGTCGGGGATACCGGCAATGCGGGGGCGGGCAACACCCATCTCCATTTCGGGGTCAGTTGGATGCGCGCCGGGGATGACTGGTATCAGGGCGAGCCGGTCGATCCCTATCCGCTGCTTGCCGGAAAGACCGCTTCAAGCTAAAGCAGCGTCCACGGACCGCCGGGCTGCGTCACCGCCCCGGCATCCTTCGCTCTTTCCAGCAGGTTGAAGACCCATGAAGATCAGCGGCGTGGACATTCGTCCCGGCAACATCATCGAGTATGAAGGCGGCATCTGGCGCGCCGTGAAGATTCAGCATACCCAGCCCGGCAAGGGCGGTGCGTATATGCAGGTCGAGATGAAGAACCTCATCGACGGCCGCAAGACCAATGTGCGCTTCCGCTCCGCCGAGACGGTCGAGCGCGTCCGCCTGGACACCAAGGACTTCCAGTTCCTGTTCGCCGAGGGTGACGACCTGACCTTCATGGACAAGGAAACCTATGAGCAGATCACGCTGCCGCGCGACCTGCTGGGCGATGCCGCCGCCTTCCTCCAGGACGGCATGGACGTGGTGATGGAACTGCACGAGGAGCGTCCGATCTCGGTCCAGCTTCCCGACCAGATCGAAGCCACCATCGTCGAGGCCGACGCGGTGGTGAAGGGGCAGACCGCCTCGTCGTCGTACAAGCCCGCCATCCTCGACAATGGCGTGCGCGTGATGGTGCCGCCGCACATCGCCAGCGGCGTGCGCATCGTCGTCGACGTGTACGAACAGACCTACGTCCGCCGCGCGGACTAATCGGTATCGGCGGATGACCGGCGCGACGATGCGCGACCCCGTCATCCGCCGTCCCGGCCCGTCGTTCGCGGCGGGCCTTTTCATTATAGCGCCGTGGAGATGCAGCGGCGCGATCGAAAGGACGATCATGGCCTCGCACTCCGGGCTTCTCACCATCATGGAACGCGCCGCGCGCAAGGCTGCCCCGCGTCTCCGCCGCGACTTCAACGAGGTTCAGCACCTCCAGGTCAGCCGCAAGGGCCCCGCCGACTTCGTGTCGATGGCCGACAAGCGCGCCGAGGAAACCGTCTTCGAGGAACTGAAGAAGGCGCGCCCCGACTGGAACTTCCTGATGGAAGAGGCTGGCGAGATCAAAGGCGATCCGTCCAAGCCGCGCTTCATCATCGATCCGCTCGACGGCACCTCCAACTTCCTCCACGGCATCCCGCACTTCGCCATCTCGATCGCGGTCGAGGAGCAGTTGCCGAGCGGCAAGCGCGAAGTGACCACCGGCCTGATCTACCAGCCGCTGACCGACGAAAGCTTCTGGGCCGAGAAGGGCCGGGGCGCGTGGTTGCAGGACGGTCGTCTGCGCGTGTCGTCGCGCCGCGATCTGTCGGAAGCGCTGATCTCGACCGGCATCCCCTTCCTGGGGCACGGAGATTTCGTCCAGTGGAGCCGCATTTTCGGTGCGATCGCGCCGCAGGTCGCTGGTATCCGCCGGTTCGGCTCGGCCGCGCTCGACCTCGCCTGGGTCGCGGCGGGCCGCTATGACGGTTTCTGGGAGTCCGGCCTGAAGCCCTGGGACGCGGCGGCGGGCATGCTGCTGGTGCGAGAAGCGGGCGGTTTCGTCAGCGACTTCCGGGGCAGCGACAAGTCGCTCGAGCGTGGCGAGTATCTGGCCGCCAACGAAGGGCTGCATTCCAAGCTGCACAAGCTGCTGGCCAACGCGCTGCGCTGATATTCCGAGGGGATTTGAACGCAATCGCTTGCGGCTATTGCGTTCAAGCCTTTCAAATACCATCTGAAAATCTGTCCGATGGGGTGAATGGCACGGTTCAGTTGCGATTCATTCTCATGCCTCCGCTGACTTGCTCCGGCGGGTTCATCGGCCTAAAGCCATCCGCATCCAGTTCCGCATCTGCGAGAGAAAAACTTGGTCGATCTGTCGCAATATCTGCCGATCCTCCTGTTCCTGGGCGTTGCCCTGGTTCTGTCGACGGCCTTCGTGTTTCTGCCGATGCTGGTCGCGCGCCTGACGGGTGCGCATCAGCCCAACGAGCAGAAGCTGTCCGAATATGAATGCGGCTTCCCCGCGTTCGAAGACCCGCGCAGCCAGTTCGACGTGCGTTTCTACCTCGTCGCGATCCTGTTCATCATCTTCGATCTGGAAGCGGCGTTTCTGTACCCCTGGGCGGTCAGTGTGTTCAGCCTCGGCTGGACCGCCTGGTTTTCGATGATGATCTTCATCGGCGAGCTCGCGCTCGGGCTCGTCTATGCGTGGAAGAAGGGAGCGTTGGATTGGGAGTAAATCTTCACTCCGGTCCGGTCGAGTTCAAGCCGCAGGCCCATGGCGGAGTCGTCCATGACGGCCAGGCCGTCATCCAGCCCGATCAGGGCTTTTTCGACGGACTGAACGGCGAACTGACCGACAAGGGCTTCCTCGTCACTTCGACCGAGGAACTGTTCCAATGGGCGCGCACCGGCTCGCTTTGGTGGATGACCTTCGGTCTGGCGTGCTGCGCGGTGGAAATGATCCACGTCAACATGCCGCGTTACGACATGGAGCGTTTCGGTGCCGCGCCGCGCGCGTCGCCGCGCCAGTCGGACGTGATGATCGTCGCGGGTACGCTGTGCAACAAGATGGCTCCGGCGCTGCGTCGTGTGTACGACCAGATGTCGAACCCGAAATATGTCATCTCGATGGGTAGCTGCGCCAATGGCGGCGGCTATTACCATTACAGCTATTCGGTGGTGCGCGGCTGTGACCGGATCGTGCCCGTGGACATCTATGTCCCCGGCTGTCCGCCGACCGCCGAGGCGTTGCTCTATGGCGTGATGCAGTTGCAGCGGAAGATCCGCCGCGCCGGGAGCATCGAACGGTGAGGGCGCCCGCTCCCCGTTTCGCCTCGAACGACGGCGTGATCGATGCGGCGCGCGCCGCGCTCGGCCCCTGGCTGGTCGATGCGCGCGAGCATGTGGGTGAGGTCGCGCTGATCGTCGATCGTGCGAACCTCGTGCCCGCCATGATCGCGCTGCGCGACACCAAGGGGCTGGAATATCAGCAGCTCATGGAGATCGCCGGCGTCGACTATCCCGAGCGCGACGAGCGTTTCGAGGTAGTCTATTGCCTGCTCTCGCTGACCCGCAACCACCGCCTGCATGTCCATGTCTGCACCGACGAGGACAAGCCGGTGCCGTCGGTGACGGGCCTGTGGCCGGTCGCGGGCTGGCTGGAGCGTGAGGTCTATGACCTGTACGGCGTGCTGTTCTCGGGCAATAGCGATTTGCGTCGCATCCTGACGGACTATGGCTTCCGTGGCCATCCGCTGCGCAAGGACTTCCCGCTGACCGGCTATACCGAGTTGCGTTACTCGGAAGAGGAAAAGCGCGTCGTCTATGAGCCGGTGAAGCTGGCGCAGGACTTCCGCAATTTCGACTTCCAGAGCCCGTGGGAAGGGGCGGAATACGTCCTTCCCGGCGACGAAAAGGGCTCGCAGCCGGAAGGCAAGGGCGCGCAGACCCCGGCCAGTGCCGATGCGGTGAAGAAAGCCGATGCCGCGCCGGACAAGACCGCGCCGTCGCAGACCGCCGAGACGAAGACCACCGAAAGCCCCAAGCAGACGGGCGCGGGCGAACCGCATCCGGGCAACAAGGCCGAAGGTAAGCCCCAGGACCCGGACGTCGTGCCGGGCAAGGGCGGAGGACAGAATCAGTGAGCGACTATGTCGACGAACTGCTCCACAAGACCGACGCTGTCGACCCGACCACGGGAGACGTGTCGATCCAGAACTATACGATCAACTTCGGCCCGCAGCATCCGGCGGCGCACGGCGTGCTTCGCCTCGTCATGGAGTTGGACGGCGAGATCGTGGAGCGTATCGATCCGCATGTCGGCCTGCTCCATCGCGGCACCGAAAAGCTGATCGAATACAAGACCTATTCGCAGGCGCTGCCCTATTTCGATCGCCTCGATTACTGCTCGCCGATGTGCATGGAGCACAGCTATGTGCTGGCGGTCGAGAAGCTGCTCGATCTGGAAGTGCCGCTGCGTGCGCAATATCTCCGGACGTTCTTTGCGGAACTGACCCGCATTTCGAACCACATGCTCAATCTGGGCAGCCATGTGATGGATGTCGGCGCGATGACGCCGAACCTGTGGATGTTCGAAATCCGCGAAGACTGCATGAACTTCTATGAGCGTGCTTCGGGCGCGCGCATGCATGCGAACTATTTCCGCGTCGGCGGCGTCCATCAGGACGTGCCGCTCAAGCTGCTGACCGATATCGCCGACTGGCTCGACACCCGTCTGCCGCAGCTTTTCGAGGATGCGATCGGGCTGGTTGCGAACAACCGTATCTTCAAGCAGCGCAATGTCGATATCGCGGTGGTGAACCGCGAGGACGCGATCAAATGGGGCTTCTCCGGTCCGATGATCCGCGGCTCGGGCATTCCGTGGGACCTGCGCAAGTCGCAGCCCTATGACGCCTATGACAAGGTGGACTTCGATGTGCCGGTGGGCACCAGCGGCGATTGCTATGACCGGTTCATGGTGCGCGTCGAGGAAGTGCGCCAGTCGGCCCGGATCATGAAGCAGTGCCTGGCGCAGATGCCCGAAGGTCCGGTGCTGGCCAGTGATCGCAAGGTCACGCCGCCCAAGCGCGGTGAGATGAAGCGCTCGATGGAAGCGCTGATCCACCATTTCAAGCTCTATACCGAAGGCTATCACGTCCCCGCCGGCGAGGTATATGTCGCGACCGAAAGCCCCAAGGGCGAATTCGGTGTGTTTCTCGTCTCCGACGGATCGAACAAGCCCTATCGGTGCAAGATCCGCCCGACCGCGTTCAGCCACCTCCAGGCCATGGAATTCATGTCCAAGGGGCATATGCTGGCCGACACGACCGCGATCCTGGGCGCGATGGATATCGTATTCGGGGAGTGCGATCGTTGAGCGCGATCGCTTCTCCTGCGCGCATCGCGATCGCACGCCAGATGATCGCGCATTACAATGCGCAGGACGCCGACGCCTATGTCGCGCTGATGACCGAGGATGCTTGCGAAGCGGGTTATCGCGGGGCCGTGTTGCGCGAGGGGCGCGAGGGCGTTCGTTCGGGGCTGAAGGCCATGTTCGCGCAGTTCCCGCAGAACCGCGCCGAGATCGTGGCCGAACAGGCGTTCGGTGAGACCGTGCTGCTGCATGAAAAGGTCGAACGTGCGCCGGGAGGCGAGGCGTTCGAGGTCATGTCCATCTATTCCTTCGAGAACGACAAGGTGTCGCGCGTGGAGTTCATTCGCTAATGGCCGACGCAGCCATCATTCCCGACGAGGCCGAAGTCCGCGCCCGCTGGGGCAATTTCGCCTGGACGGACGAGAACCAGAAGAAGGCGAACGAGATCCTCGCGCGCTATCCCAAGGGTCGCGAGCAGTCCTGCTCGATCCCGTTCCTCGACCTGGCCCAGCGCCAGGTCGGTGCCGAGACGCAGACGCAAGGCTGGTTGCCCGTGCCGGTGATCGAGTTTGTGGCGCGCCAGCTGGGTGTCGCGTATATGCGCATCTATGAGGTCGCGACCTTCTATACGATGTTCAACCTGGCGCCCGTGGGCCGCTATCATGTGCAGGTGTGCGGCACGACGCCGTGCATGTTGCGCGGGTCGGACGATGTGCTGGCAGCGTGCAAAAACAAGGGGCTGATCAAGGGCAAGACCACGCCCGACGGCTTGTTCACGCTGACAGAGGTCGAGTGCATGGGCAATTGCGCTTCCGCGCCGATGGTCCAGATCAACGACGACAATTACGAAGACCTGGATTACGACCGCACGGTCACCATCCTGGAGGCGCTGGCCAAGGGTGAGAGCCCCAAGACCGGCACGCAGGAGCCGGGTCGCCACACGGTCGAGCCGCTGGGCGGTCCGACCACGCTGACCGCCATGGTCGGCGACAATCACGACTATCGCGGGGAGTGGGGCGCATAATGCTCGCTGACAAGGACCGCATTTTCACCAATCTCTACGGCTATCAGCCGTGGAACGTCGACGCGGCGATGAAGCGCGGCGATTGGGACAATACCAAGGCGCTGCTCGAACTGGGCCAGGACAAGATCATCGACGTCATCAAGGCGTCGGGTCTGCGCGGGCGCGGCGGTGCGGGCTTCCCGACCGGCATGAAGTGGAGCTTCATGCCCAAGGAACCGCGCCCCGACCGGCCGAGCTTCCTGGTCATCAACGCCGACGAGTCCGAGCCGGGCAGTTGCAAGGACCGCGAGATCATCCGCCACGATCCGCACAAGCTGATCGAGGGGGCGCTGGTCGCGGGCTTCGCGATGCGCGCGCGGGCGGCGTATATCTATATCCGCGGCGAATATATCCGTGAGGCGGAGACGCTGTTCGCGGCGGTGGCCGAGGCCTATGACCGGGGTTTCCTGGGCAAGAACGCCTGTGGCTCGGGTTATGACTTCGACGTCTTCGTCCATCGCGGCGCGGGTGCATACATCTGCGGCGAAGAAACCGCGATGATCGAAAGCCTGGAGGGCAAAAAGGGCCAGCCGCGCCTGAAGCCGCCTTTCCCGGCGGGTGCGGGCCTCTATGGCTGCCCGACCACGGTCAACAACGTCGAGTCGATCGCGGTCGCGCCGACGATCCTGCGGCGCGGGGCCGAGTGGTTCTCCTCCTTCGGACGCGAGAACAACAAGGGCACCAAGCTCTTCCAGATCTCCGGCCATGTCGATCGCCCCTGCGTGGTCGAGGAAAGCATGTCGATCACGTTCCGCGAACTGATCGAGCGGCATTGCGGCGGTATTCGCGGCGGCTGGGACAATCTGCTCGCGGTGATCCCGGGCGGTTCGTCGGTGCCGCTGGTGCCCGCCGCCCAGATCATGGATGCGCCGATGGATTTCGACGGCCTGAAGGCGGTCGGATCGGGCCTCGGCACGGCGGCCGTCATCGTCATGGACAAGTCGACCGACATCGTCCGCGCGATCAGCCGCCTGTCCTATTTCTACAAGCATGAAAGCTGCGGCCAGTGCACCCCGTGCCGTGAGGGTACCGGCTGGATGTGGCGCGTGATGGAGCGGATGCGCACCGGCGATGCCGATGTGGCCGAGATCGATACGCTGTTCCAGGTGACGAAGCAGGTCGAAGGCCACACCATCTGCGCGCTCGGCGACGCGGCGGCCTGGCCGATCCAGGGCCTGATCCGCCACTTCCGCCCGGAGATGGAACGCCGCATTCGCGAACGCAAAGGCGAGACGGGCGGCAACGCCCCGATGATGGAAGCTGCCGAATAATGCCTAAGGTCAAAGTCGACGGCGTCGAGATCGAGGTGCCGCAGGGCGCCACCGTGCTGCAGGCCTGCGAGCTTGCGGGTAAGGAAATCCCGCGCTTTTGCTATCATGAGCGGCTGTCCATCGCGGGCAATTGCCGCATGTGCCTGGTCGAGGTGAAGCCTGGGCCCCCCAAGCCGCAGGCGTCTTGCGCGCTTCCGGCGGCGGAGAATCAGGAAATCTTCACCACCACCCCGATGGTGAAGGCCGCGCGCGAAGGCGTGATGGAATTCCTGCTGATCAACCATCCGCTGGACTGCCCGATCTGCGATCAGGGCGGCGAGTGCGACCTACAGGACCAGTCCATGGCCTATGGCAAGGGCCATAGCCGCTATGACGAGAACAAGCGGGCCGTCACCGAGAAGTACATGGGTCCGATCGTCAAGACGGTCATGACCCGCTGCATCCAGTGCACCCGCTGCGTCCGCTTCGCCGAAGAGGTCGCGGGCGTGGAAGAGATCGGCGCGATCTATCGCGGCGAGAATATGCAGATCACCTCCTATCTCGAACAGGCGGTGTCGAGCGAGCTGTCGGGCAATGTCGTCGACCTGTGCCCGGTGGGCGCGCTGACGTCCAAGCCCTATGCGTTCGAGGCGCGTCCCTGGGAGTTGAAGAAGACGCTCGCCATCGACGTGATGGACGCGGTCGGCACCAACATCCGTCTCGACAGCCGGGGTCGTCAGGTGCTGCGCTGCGTGCCGCGCATCAACGACGAAGTGAACGAGGAGTGGGCGAGCGACAAGACGCGTCACGCGATCGACGGCCTGGTCCGTCGTCGCCTCGACCGTCCGTTCATCCGTCGCGACGGCAAGCTGGTGCCCGCGACCTGGGACGAGGCGTTCGCCGCGATCCGTGACGTGAACGCCGGTTCGAGCGTCGCCGCCATCGCGGGTGATCTGGTCGATTGCGAGACGATGTTCGCCGCCAAGGCGCTGCTGGCCAAGATGGGTTCGAGCCTGCTCGAAGGCCGTCAGACCGGCATGGATTACGACACGTCGAGCCTGGCCGCGGTCAACTTCAACACGACCATCGCGGGCGTCGAGCGCGCCGATGCGATCCTGCTGATCGGCACCAATCTGCGCTGGGAAGCGCCGCTGGTGAACACCCGCATCCGCAAGGCGATTAAGAAGGGTGCCAAGGTCTTCGCGATCGGCCCCGAAACCGACCTGACCTACAAGGTCGAGTGGCTGGGCGCCGACCTGTCGGTGCTGGGCAACCTGCCCGAGGCGGTGACCGAGTGGTTCGGCAAGGCCGCGCGTCCGATGGTGATCGTCGGTGGCGGTGCGCTGAAGGGTGCGCATGGCGCGAGCCTGAAGCTGGTCGACCAGTTCAATCTGGTGCGGACGCTGGAGGACGGTTCGGCGTGGAACGGCTATAATGTCGTTCACATGGCGGCTTCGCGCATGGGTGGGCTGATGCTCGGCTATGCGCAGAAGGGCGGCATTGCGGACGTGGTTGCGGCCGCGCCGAAGCTGGCCTTCTTCCTGGGTGCGGACGAGGTTGATTTCGCCAAGTTCGGCAGCAGCTTCAAGGTGTTCGTCGGCCATCATGGCGACAAGGGTGCGCATCACGCCGATGTCATCCTGCCGGGCGCGACCTATGCCGAGAAGTCGGGCACCTGGGTCAATCTGGAAGGCCGGGTGCAGCGCGGCGAGCGGGCGGTCTTCGCCCCCGGCGATGCGCGCGACGACTGGACGATCTTCCGCGCGCTGTCCGAAATGCTGGGCCAGACCCTGCCTTTCGACACGCTGGAGGCTCTGCGCGCCGCGATGGCCGCGGAGGTTCCGGCGCTGGGCCAGCTCGGCCTCGTGACTTTCGGCTGGGCCGCGCCGTCGCTGAGTGCGACCGCGACCGGTACGCTGGAGGGTTATCCGATCAAGGACTTCTACCTCACCAACGCGATCTGCCGCGCCAGCCCGACGATGCAGCGCTGCTCGGCTGAACTGGTCCATGGTGAGAGCTATGCGGAGGCAGCGGAGTGACCGCGTTTTTCAACACGACGCTCGGCCTTCCTTATGGCTGGGCCTGGGGAATCGCGACGCTGGTCGGGATTCTGGCGATCGCACTGCCGCTGATGCTGGCGGTGGCGATGGTCATCTATGTCGATCGCAAGATCTGGGCGGCGATGGCGCTGCGCCGGGGGCCGAACGTGGTCGGCCCCTTCGGCCTGCTCCAGTCCTTCGCTGACGGTCTGAAGGTCTTCCTTCAGGAGACCATCGTTCCGGCCGCCGCCAATCGCGGGCTGTTCCTGCTGGCACCTATCATCACCTTCACGGTTGCGCTGATCGTCTGGGCGGTGGTGCCGTTCCAGCCGGGCGTGGTCGTCGCCGACATCAATGTCGGCCTGCTCTATGTCCTCGCCGCCTCGTCGCTGGGCGTGTACGGCGTGATCCTGTCGGGCTGGGCGTCGAACTCGAAATATCCCTTCTACTCGGCGCTTCGTGCCGCCGCGCAAATGGTGTCCTATGAAGTCGCGATCGGCTTCATCCTGATCTCGGTCGTCATGTGGGCGGGCAGCTTCAACCTGACCGCGATCGTCGAGGCGCAGCGCAGCGTGCTGGGGATTCCGGTCAACGGCTTCTTCCTCAACCCGCTGCTCTTCCCGATGGCGGTGATGTTCTTCATCTCGGCCCTGGCCGAGACGCAGCGCGCGCCGTTCGATCTGACCGAAGCGGAGTCGGAACTCGTCGCGGGCTACCAGACCGAATATAGCTCGATGTCGTTCGCGCTGTTCTGGCTGGGTGAGTACGCCAACGTCATCCTGATGTGCGCGCTGAACGCCATCCTGTTCTGGGGCGGTTACCTGCCGCCGCTGGACTGGGCGCCGCTCTACGCCGTGCCGGGCATCGTCTGGCTGCTGCTGAAGATGTGCTTCTTCTTCTTCGTCTTTTCCTGGGTGAAGGCGACCGTGCCGCGCTATCGGTACGACCAGCTCATGCGGCTGGGCTGGAAGGTGTTCCTGCCGGTGTCGCTGTTCTGGGTATTTTTGGTGTCTGGCGTGCTGATGGTTGCGCGCGTGGGAGTTCCGGCATGAGCGTCGCTCAGTACGTCAAGGCTTTTACGCTGTGGGAGTTCGTGAAGGGGCACGCGCTGACCCTTCGCTACTTCTTCAAGCCGAAGGCGACGATCAATTATCCGTTCGAGAAGAACCCGATCTCTCCGCGCTTCCGGGGCGAGCACGCGCTGCGTCGCTATCCCAATGGCGAGGAGCGGTGCATCGCGTGCAAGCTGTGCGAGGCGATCTGCCCCGCCCAGGCGATCACGATCGAGGCGGAACCGCGCGACGACGGCAGCCGCCGCACGACGCGCTACGACATCGACATGACCAAGTGCATCTATTGCGGGCTGTGCCAGGAGGCTTGCCCCGTGGATGCCATTGTCGAGGGGCCGAACTTCGAATTTTCGACCGAGACCCGCGAAGAGCTGATCTACGACAAGTCGAAGTTGCTCGATAACGGTGACCGCTGGGAAAGCGCGATCGCGGCGAACCTTGCCGCCGATGCGCCGTACCGTTAAAGCCCGCGACCAACGGTTCGGGGCGGACAGAAAAGGGGCCTGACAGGCAGTGATACAGGCTATCGCCTTCTATATTTTCGCGACCGTGGTGATCGTGTCCGCAGGGCTCACGATCGCGTCGCGCAATCCGGTGCACTCGGTCATGTGGCTGATCCTGGCGTTCTTCAACGCTGCGGGCCTCATGGTGCTGTGCGGGGCCGAGTTCATCGCGATGCTGCTCGTCATCGTCTATGTGGGCGCGGTCGCGGTCTTGTTCCTCTTCGTCGTCATGATGCTCGATATCGAGGTCGCGGCGATGCGGGCGGGCTTTGCGCGCTACCTGCCGCTGGGTCTGGCGCTCGCCGTCGCCCTGCTGGCCGAGATCATCATCGCGTTCCAGGCGTGGAGCGTCGGCGGCGTGCAATTGGCCGCGCGTGCCGCGCCCATCGCGCCGGAGGTGTCCAACATCCAGGCGATCGGCAACCTGCTCTACACGCGCTATCTGTTCATCTTCGAGGGCGCAGGGTTGGTCCTGCTCGTCGCGATGATCGGCGCGATCGTGCTGACACATCGCAAGCGCGGTGGCGTCCGTCCGCAAAACATCGCCAAGCAGAATGCGCGTCAGCCGCATGAGGCGACCCGCAATATCAATCAGCCCATCGGGCAGGGGGTGGAACTGTGACGATCGGTCTCGTCCATTATCTGGTCGTCGCGGCGATCCTGTTCACCATGGGGGTGCTGGGTATCTTCCTCAACCGGAAGAACCTGATCGTCATCCTCATGGCGATCGAACTCATCCTGCTCGCCGTGAACCTGAACCTCGTCGCCTTCTCGGCCGCGCTTCAGGATCTGGTGGGGCAGGTCTTCGCCATGTTCGTGCTGACCGTGGCCGCCGGTGAATCGGCGATCGGTCTGGCAATCCTGGTCATCTATTTCCGTGGCCGCGGCACCATCGCGGTCGACGACGTCAACCGGATGAAGGGGTAATCGGGTTGATCCTCGCTATCGTCTTCCTGCCGTTGCTGGCCGCCGCCATTGCGGGGTTCGGCAACAAGGCCATCGGGAACGTGCCCGCCAAGGTCGTCACGACCGGCGCGCTGTTCATTTCCTGTGCGCTGTCCTGGCCGATCTTCATCGGCTATCTGAGCGGTGCCGATGTCGCGACCGTCACGCCGGTGCTCCACTGGATCACCAGCGGCGACATGTCGGTCGACTGGTCGCTGCGCGTGGACTCGCTGACCGCGATCATGCTGGTGGTCATCACCAGCGTCTCGGCGCTGGTCCATCTCTATAGCTGGGGCTATATGAGCGAGGAGCCGGATCAGCCGCGCTTCTTCGCCTATCTCTGCCTCTTCACCTTCGCGATGCTGATGCTCGTGACGGCGGACAATCTGGTCCAGATGTTCTTCGGCTGGGAAGGCGTGGGTCTTGCGTCCTATCTGCTGATCGGCTTCTGGTTCCGCAAGCCGTCGGCCAATGCGGCCGCGATCAAGGCGTTCGTCGTCAACCGCGTCGGCGATCTAGGCTTCATGCTGGGCATCTTCGGAACCTTCCTGGTGTTCGGCACCGTCTCGATCCCCGCGATCTTGGCCGCCGCACCCGGCATGGCGGGCTCGACCATCGGTTTCCTCGGATACCGGTTCGACACGATGACCGTGCTCTGCCTGCTGCTGTTCGTCGGTGCGATGGGCAAGTCGGCGCAGCTCGGCCTCCACACCTGGCTGCCGGACGCGATGGAAGGCCCGACCCCGGTGTCGGCGCTGATCCACGCGGCGACCATGGTGACGGCGGGCGTGTTCATGGTGTGCCGCCTGTCGCCGATGTTCGAAACCTCGCCGACCGCGCTCGGTGTCATCACCGTGATCGGCGCCTGCACCTGCTTCTTCGCGGCGACCGTCGGCACGGTGCAGACCGACATCAAGCGGGTCATCGCCTATTCGACCTGTTCGCAGCTCGGCTATATGTTCTTTGCCGCAGGCGTCGGCGCGTATGGCGCGGCGATGTTCCACCTGTTCACCCACGCCTTCTTCAAGGCGCTGCTGTTCCTGGGTGCGGGCTCGGTAATCCATGCGATGCACCATGAACAGGACATGCGCTATTATGGCGGCCTGCGTCGTCACATCCCGGTGACCTTCTGGGCGATGATGATGGGCACGCTGGCGATCACCGGCGTCGGTATCCCGGCTCTGTTCGGCAATCCGATGGCGTTCGGTTTCGCGGGCTTCCACTCAAAGGACGCGATCATCGAAGTCGCCTATGCGGGTGGTTCGGGCTTCGCCTTCTGGGCGGGCGTTATCGCGGCGCTGCTGACCAGCTTCTATTCGTGGCGTCTGATGTTCCTGACCTTCTGGGGCAAGCCGCGCTGGACCGGGTCGGAGCATATCCAGCACGCGGTCCATGACGCGCATGGTCACGGCCATGACGATCATGCGCACGGCCACGCTCATGATGCGCATCACAATGACGCGCATTCGGAGGATGCCGGTCACGAGCCGCATACGCACGACGCGGGTCACACCGACGTGCCGGAAGGTACCGGCGGCTATCATCCGCATGAGAGCCCGCTGGTCATGCTGATCCCGCTGATCGTCCTGTCGATCGGTGCGATCGCGGCGGGCTTCGTCTTCCATGGCTGGTTCATCGAGCCGGAAGCGGGCGAGAGCTATTGGAAGGGCGCGATCGCCTTCAACGAGCATCTGATGCACTCGATGCATGGCGTGCCGGTGTGGGTGAAGCTGTCGGCGACGGTGGTGATGCTGCTCGGTCTGCTGACCGCGTATCTGACCTATATCCGTGCACCGGAGTTCCCGGCCAAGTTCGCGGACCAGTTCCGCATCCTGTACCGCTTCCTCCTCAACAAATGGTATTTCGACGAGATCTACCATTTCCTCTTCGTGCGCCCCGCCTTCGCGATCGGCCGGTTGCTGTGGCACCGCGGCGACGAGAAGACGATCGACCGCTTCGGCCCCAACGGTGTCGCTTGGCTCGTCCAGCTCGGCAGCAAGGGTGCGGCGCGCTTCCAGACGGGATACCTCTACAGCTATGCCTTCGTCATGTTGATCGGCCTGACCGCGGCCGTCACCTGGGCCATTTTGGGTTGATCGCGTGATGCAGGGCTTCCCGATCCTCTCCGTCATGCTGGCGGTCCCGGCCATTGCCGCGATTGCCTGCCTCTTCCTCAACGCGAACGGCGCGCGGATGCTGGCGCTGGCCGCCACGCTGGTCGACTTCGCCCTGGGCATCCTGCTCTGGACGCAGTTCGATGTGGGCGGCGCGCAGTGGCAGTTCGTCGAACATGCCCCCGGCATCTTCGGCCCGTTCGGCTGGTCGCTCGGCATCGACGGCTTCGCGCTGCTGCTGATCATGCTCAGCGTGTTCCTGATGCCGATCTGCATCGGCGCAAGCTGGCGTTCGATCGACAAGCGGGTGCCCGAATATATGGGCCTGTTCCTGTTCACCGAGGTGCTGATGATCGGCACCTTCGCGGCGCAGGATCTGTTCCTCTTCTACGTCTTCTTCGAAGCCGGCCTGATTCCGATGTACCTCATCATCGGCATCTGGGGCGGAGCGAACCGCATCTACGCGTCGTACAAGTTCTTCCTGTACACGCTGCTCGGCTCGCTGCTGATGTTCGTCGCGATGCTCTATATGGCGCGCACGGCGGGTACGACGTCGATCCCGGCGCTGCTGGCCTATGACTTCCCGACCTCGGTCCAGACCTGGTTGTGGATCGCCTTCTTCGCCTCGTTCGCGGTCAAGATGCCGATGTGGCCGGTCCACACCTGGCTTCCCGACGCGCACGTTCAGGCCCCGACGGCGGGTTCGGTCATCCTGGCGGGCGTGTTGCTGAAGCTGGGCGGTTATGGCTTCCTGCGCTTCCTGCTGCCGATGTTCCCGGAGGCGAGCGGACAGCTTACCTGGCTGATCTTCGCGTTGTCGGCGGTGGCGGTCATCTATGCCTCGCTGGTCGCGCTGGTGCAGTCCGACATGAAGAAGCTGATCGCCTATTCGTCGGTCGCGCACATGGCGATCGTGACCATCGGCCTCTATGCCTTCAACCAGCAGGGCATCGAAGGCGCGATGATCATGATGCTCAGCCACGGGCTGGTGTCGGGGGCGCTCTTCCTGTGCGTCGGCGTCATCTATGACCGGCTGCACACCCGCGAGATCGCGCGCTACGGCGGGCTGTCGATCAACATGCCGAAATATGCCGTGCTGTTCCTGTTCTTCACCATGGCGTCGATCGGTCTGCCGGGCACCAGCGGCTTCGTCGCCGAGTTCCTGTCGCTGATGGGCACCTATCAGGTGTCGACCTGGACGGCGTTGCTTTGCACCACCGGTATCATCCTGGGTGCGGCCTATATGCTCTATCTCTATCGGCGGGTCGCTTATGGCGAGATCAAGTCGGACGAGGTCGCGGCGATGCCCGACCTGTCGCACCGCGAACTGTGGTTGCTCGCTCCGATCGCGGCGGTGACGCTGTGGATGGGCGTGTATCCCGAGAGCTTCCTCGCGCCGATGCGCAAGGACGTGACGATCCTGCTCCAGCGGATCGACCGGGCGAACCCCGGTTCGGACAGCCGTCCCACCGCAGGCAACCCCGCGCTGGCCACCACCCATGCCCCTGAGCACCAAGCTGCGCACGGGGAGGCGCACTGATGAGCTATTCGTTCAATCTTCTGATGGTCCTGCCCGAGTTGGTGCTGACCCTCGGCGCGATCGCGCTGATGCTCGTCGCCGCCTGGGGCGGGACCGCCTCGACGCGGGGTATCTCGATCGCGGCGGTGTTCGTGCTGGCGGGGGCGATGGTTTCGCTCGCCGGTCCTTCGACCACGGGCGGGCTCGCCTTTGGTGGCCTGTATCGCGCGGACGCCTTTGCGGGTTTCGCCAAGGTGCTGATCTATCTGGCGACCGCGGTGGCGATCGTCATGGCGCCAGGCTTCTTCGCCAAGACGGCGGGTGAGGATTTGCGGCCCGAATATCCCATCCTCATGCTGCTCTCGGCCGTGGGCATGGGCATGATGGTGTCGGCGGGCGATCTGCTGACGCTCTATGTCGGCCTCGAACTCCAGAGCCTGTCGGCCTATGTGCTGGCCAGCTTCATGCGCCGTGACAGTCGTTCGGCGGAAGCGGGTCTGAAGTATTTCGTCCTCGGCGCGCTGGCCTCGGGTATCCTGCTTTACGGCATCTCGCTGGTGTACGGCTTTTCGGGGTCGACCGATTTCGCTCAGATCGCGACCGCCTATGGCCGTGATGCCGCGATGGGCACGCGCTCGCTGGGCCTGATGTTCGGCCTGGTGTTCGTGTTCGCAGGTCTGGCGTTCAAGATGTCGGCGGTGCCGTTCCACATGTGGACCCCGGACGTCTATGAAGGCGCGCCGACCCCGGTGACGGCCTTCTTCGCCTCGGCCCCCAAGGTCGCCGCCATGGCGCTGGCGATCCGCGTGGCCGTGGAGGCCATGGGGTCGGCGGTGCAGCAGTGGCAGCAGATCGTGACCTTCGCAGCGCTGGCGTCTATCATCCTGGGTGCCGTGGCGGCCATCGGGCAGACCAACATCAAGCGACTGCTGGCCTATTCGTCGATCAACAATGTCGGTTTCGCGCTGATCGGTCTGGCGGCGGGCACGGCGCAGGGCGTCGCGGCGGTGCTGACCTATCTGACCATCTATGTCATCATGACGCTGGGTGCGTTCCTGATCGTCATCCGGATGCGCGACGAGAACGGCAATCCGCTGGAGTCGATCGCCAGCCTGTCGGGCCTGTCACGGACCCGTCCGGCACTGGCCTGGGCGATGGCGTTCTTCATGTTCTCGGTCGCGGGCATTCCGCCGCTGCTCGGCTTCTACGCCAAGTTCGCGGTGTTCAATGCGGCGGTCGCGGCGGGGCTGTTCCCGCTGGCGGTGATCGGTGTCGTCGCCTCGGTGATCGGCGCTTATTATTATCTGCGCATCATCAAGACGATGTTCTTCGATGAGCCGGCGGGTGCCTGGGACAACGGCGATGCGCAGCCGGTCGAGAACGGTCTGATCGCGCTGTCGGCGCTGTTCGTTTCGCCGGTCGGTTATCTGGCGATCCCGCTGCTCGGCGCATGGTCGCTGGCGGCGGCACGGGCGCTGTTCTGAGCCGATTGCTGCATGTCCCGGAAACGGGATCGACCAATGCCGATCTTCGCCAGCTTGCCGAAGCAGGCGGCGAAGACGGTAATTGGGACGGCCTTTGGCTCCGCGCCGACCGGCAGACGGCGGGGCGCGGACGCCAGGGGCGGGAATGGTCCTCGCCCTCCGGCAATTTCTATGGCTCGACCCTGGTGCGCTTGCGCCCTGGCGATCCGATGCCCGCGACGCTGGCACTGGTCGCCGCCGTCGCGATCGAGGACGCCGTCCGGTCCTGCATCCCCGACATCGGCCCGCGGCTCTGCCTGAAATGGCCCAATGACCTGCTGATCGACGGCGCCAAGCTGTCGGGCATTCTTCTGGAGCGAACCGGCGATGCGGTCGTCATCGGCATGGGGATCAACCTGGCGTCGGCCCCGGACCTTCCCGACCGCGCCACGACGGCGCTCCGCGATCATGGCGTCGATGTCGCGCCCGCGACGATGCAGGCGCTGCTCGCCGATGCGATGACCCATTGGGTCGCAGTCTGGCGTGGGGTCGGTCTGTCCGCCGTGATCGAAAGGTGGGAAGGGCGGGCCCATCCACAGGGCACCACGCTGACGGCCAGACTGCCCGATGGTCAGGCGCTTACGGGCCGTTTTCAGGGACTGGCGCCGGACGGTGCGCTGCGACTCGGCTTGGCGGATGGCGTGACCCATGTCATCCACGCCGGTGACATCTTCCTGGTCTGAAGGACGAACCATGCTGCTTGCGATCGATGCCGGGAACACCAACGTGGTCTTCGCGCTGCTCGAAGGGCGCACGATCAAGGGCCGCTGGCGCATTGCCACCGATCCGCGCCGGACGGGCGATGAATATGCGGTGTGGCTCAGTCAGTTGCTGGCGCTCGAAGGCTATTCCCGTGAGGACGTGACCGGCGTCATCATCGCCACCGTCGTGCCGCGTGCGTTGCACAATCTTCAGGTGCTGGCCCAGAAATATTTCAAGGTCGATCCGCTGATCGCAGGGAGAGCGCCGACCGAGTGGGGGATCGCGATCGACGTGGACGAACCCGCTTCGCTGGGCGCGGACCGTGCGGTCAACACCATCGCGGCGCATGAACTCCATGCGGGCGATCTCATCACCATCGATTTCGGCACGGCGACCACCTTCGACATCAGCGACTATCGGGGTGCCTATAAGGGCGGGATCATCGCGCCGGGGATCAACCTGTCGCTCGATGCGCTGGTCACCGCCGCCGCCAAGCTGCCGCGCATCGCGATCGAGGCGCCGGCCAGCCGCAACGTCATCGGCCGCAATACGGTGGACCAAATGCATATCGGCATCTTCTGGGGCTATGTCGCGATGATCGAGGGGCTGGTCGCGCGACTGAAGGCGCAGGTCGGGCGGCCGGTCAAGGTGCTCGCGACCGGCGGCCTGGCCGCGTTGCTCAGCCCGCATACCGATGTTTTCGACCATATCGAACCCGACCTGACCATTCAGGGGCTGGCGATCCTGTGGGAACGCGCCCATATTGGCCGATGAAGTTTCGGATCGGACAGCCCGCGAAAAGCCGCAGGGCGTCCGCATCCGCAAAGGAATGACCGCGCCTTGACCGGCGCACCCCTATCGCCCCGAACCCGCTTTCAGCGGGGTGGGCGTCCATTGTCAGGAAGTGAATGACTCCCAAGAAAGAATTGCTGTTCTGCGCGCTCGGTGGCTCGGGCGAAATCGGCATGAACGTGAACCTGTACGGCACCGAAGGTAAATGGGTGATGGTCGATTGCGGCATCACCTTTGCCGATCCGGCCTATCCCGGCATCGACGTGATTCTGCCCGACCTGAGCTTCATCGAGGACCGGCTGGACGATCTGGTCGGCATCGTGCTGACCCATGGCCATGAGGACCATATTGGCGCGCTGCCCTATCTGGCCGAAGACCTGGGCGTGCCGATCTACGCCACGGCGTTCACCGCCGGATTGGTGCGCGGCAAGCTGGAGGAAGAGGGCAGCGCCAACCGCGTCAAGCTGCGCGTCATGGAAGCGGGCAAGGGGTTCGAGGTCGGTCCGTTCGACTTCACCTTCGTGCCGTTGTCGCACTCGATCCCCGAGGCGAACGCGTTGCTGATCGAGACGGCGGTGGGCCGCGTGTTCCACACCGGCGACTGGAAGATCGATGCGACCCCGGTGATCGGCAAGCCCGCCAGCCCCGCGCAATTGTCGTCGATCGGCGACCGCGGCGTGGACGTGCTGGTATGTGACTCCACCAACGCCTTCAACACCGAGGCGTCGGGCTCCGAAGCCAGTGTCCGCCCCGGCATCGCCGAAACGGTCGCCAAGGCCAAGGGGCGGGTGGTCGTCACCACCTTCGCCTCCAATGCCGCGCGTCTGGTGACGCTGGGCGAGGTCGCCAAGGAGACGGGGCGCAAGCTGTGCGTCACCGGCCGTTCGCTCGACCGGATTTTGAAGGTCGGCAAGGCCTGTGGCTACTTCAAGGGCTTCCCCGAGACGGTCGATCCCGAAACCGCGATGCGGCTGCCCAAGGACCGCGTCCTGATCGTCGCGACCGGCGGACAGGGTGAGCCGCGCGCGGCGCTGTCGCGGATCGCGGAGGGCAGCCACACCATCCGGCTCGACACCGGCGACACGGTGATCTTCTCGGCGCGCCAGATTCCGGGCAATGAGACGGCGGTCGGTCGCATCCAGAACATCCTGGCGGGCAAGGGCGTCCGCATGGTCACCGAGCGTCAGGCGCATGTCCATGTCTCCGGCCATCCCGGCCAGCCCGAACTGGCGCAGATGTACAAGTGGCTGCGGCCCAACACGCTGATGCCCGTCCATGGCGAGATGCGCCACATGATGGAACATGCCCGCTTCGCGACGACGCAGGGTGTGCCGCAGACGCTGGTCCAGTCGGACGGCGACATGGTCCGGTTGCTGCCGGGCAATGCCACCAAGATCGGCAAGGTGCCGGTCGGGCGGCTGGTGCTGGACGGCGACGTCATCCTGCCGTCCGACGGATCGACCATGAACGAGCGACGCAAGCTGGCGATCAACGGTCAGATCTCGGTCGGTGTCGCGGTTGCCAAGGGGCGGCTGGTCGGCAGTCCGCAGATTCGCGTCCAGGGCGTGCCTGTCGAGGACGAGCGCGACGCGTTCATCGCCGAGGCGATTGCCGCCGCCGCCAAGGCGGTGGATGGCCCGCGCCGCGCCAGCGACAAGCTGCGCGAGGATATCCGTCTGTCGGTGCGCAAGGTCGCGACGCGCTGGACCGGCAAGAAGCCGATCGTCGACGTCCTGCTGATCGAGGGATAAGCCATGCACTGGACGTCGGCCCTCGCGATCTACGTCCTGTTCTGGTTCCTGGCGGTGTTCCTGGTCCTGCCCTTCGGGGTCAGGACCGCGCATGAGGCGGGGGCCGAGCATATCCCCGGCACCGCCGAAAGCGCGCCGCATGTCTTTCTGATCGGACGCTTCTTTCGCCGCACGACGATCGTCGCGACGGTGATGTTCGGCCTGTTCTATCTGAATTACGTCTATGGCTGGATCACCGCCGACATGCTCGACTGGAGCGGGGTGAGCCGGGGCGTCTGACATGGCGCGCGCGTCCCGCCTGTTCGATCTGCTGCATTTGCTCCACCGCCAGAGCCGCGCGGTCAGCGGGCGTCATCTGGCCGAGCAACTCGGCATATCGTTGCGCACCCTGTATCGCGACATCGCCACACTTCAGGCGATGGGCGCGGATATCGAGGGCGAGGCGGGGCTGGGCTATCGGCTGAAACCCGGTTTCCTGCTGCCGCCGATGAGCTTCCCGGTGGAGGAGGTCGAGGCGCTGGTGCTCGGCGCGCGCTGGGTCGCGGAGCGGGCGGACCCGGCCATGGGGCAGGCGGCGCGCAGTGCCGTCGCGCGGATCATGCGCGCGATGACGCCGGAACAGGCCGAAGCGATGCGCGCCACCCATTTGTTCATCGGTGTGCGCTCCGAGGCCTATGAGGCGGAGGTCGATCCCGCTCCTCTCCGTGCGGCGATCCGCAGCGAACGTCGTCTGTCGTTGATCTACCGCGATGCCGAGGGGGCGGCGTCCGAGCGGATCATCTGGCCCTTCGCGATCGCGCTGTTCGACCGGGCGGACGTGCTGCTCGGCTGGTGCGAGTTGCGGGGCGACTATCGGACATTCCGAATCGACCGCATCGTCGCGGCCCGCCCCTTGCCCGAGCGCTATCCACGCCGCCGTGCGGTGCTGTTGCGCGAATGGAGCGAGGCCCATGGCATTCCGCAGGAGCGCTTCCTGCTGACGGAAACTGACGCGGGTTCCGACTAGGCAGGTTTCCTCTCGAACAAAGGAGCCTTGTCATGGAATGTCCGACCACCACCATTCTGCTGCATGTCGCCGATCCCGCCGTCAGCGCCGATTTCTATCGCCGGGTCCTAACCCAAGAGCCCGTGGATGCCAGCGAGGCGTTTGTCCTGTTCCTTCTGTCGTCCGGCCAGGCGCTGGGCCTTTGGCGTCGCGACGTGATCGATCCGCCCGCAACCGGCGTGACCGGCGGTATCGAGATCGGGTTCAAGCAGAGCCATGAGGGCGTCGATACGTGTCACGCCGACTGGGTCGAGCAGGGCGTCACGATGCTGATGCCGCCGACCGACCTACCCTTTGGGCGAAGCTTCGTCGCGCTCGATCCGGACGGGCATCGGTTGCGGGTCTATGCGCTGAACGGGTGAGGCGAGGGCGGCGCGCGGCCTTCGACTTCGCTCAGGCTGAACGGGGGTGAGGGTAGGCCCAAGCCTCCGTTCGCACTGAGCGAAGTCGAAGTGCGTGGGACATCCGCGCCGCCCCGTTACCGCAACCGCTCGATGGCCTGGGCCAGCGCGACGTAGAGCTTGCCCATGTCCGACGACAGCAACGTCACGCCCAGCGGCGATCCGTCCCGCTGGGCGAGCACCCCGCGCAGCATCGCTTCGAAATCATGGATGTAGCGGTTCACATGGTCGCGGAACTTGGCATCGTCATCGTACAGATCGGCGATGTTGCGCGCCTGATGCGAGTCGAGGATCCGCACCGCCCGCCGGGTGAAGACGCCGCGATCGCCCTTCAGATAGGCGGCCCAGGCGCTGTCGGTGACTTCGGGCGCATAGATTTTCGCAATGTCGATCGACGCCGAATTGAGCGATTCGACCAGCAGCGAGGCGCGACGCGCGAAATTGTCGCGTTCGGCTTCCTCGCGCTCGGTCCGCGCTTCCTCTAGCCGCGATTCGACGATCGCGGTCCTCTCGACGATCAGATCGGCCTGTTTGGCCAGCCGCTCGGTCGCGCGGGTGGCGGCTTCGACCGCGCCCTGGGTCGCGTCGACAATGGCATGGACCTGACGCTCGACCGTGTCGCCGGTGGCGCGGCGCATCGCCTCGGCGCTGGCGAGTTCCAGCGCATGGGCGGCCTCGGGAATGACGTCGGCCAGCGTCTCACGCGCCTTTTCAGCAGCGGTCGCGGCGGTCTCGCGCACGCGGAGCAGCGCATCGACCAGCTTGGGGGCCGCTTCGTCGGCGAAACGGTGTGAGCGTTCGATGGTTTCGTCCACCATCATGCCCAGCGCATCCGCCTTGGCGCGCCCGCTCGACAGGGTTTCGAGCAGTGATCCCGACAGGCTTTCCAGCGTCTGGCGCTGTTCGGCGATGACGTCCGCGATCGCCTCGATCGCTTCATGGGTGCTTTCGGCGGCGGCGACCAGCGCCAGCAATTCCGGCTTGGTTTCCACCACGACCGCATGGCTGGCCTGCATCCGTTGATCGAGCCGGTCGAGCGCTTCGGGCAGGGTTTCATCCATCTCGCGCGCGGCGGCGTCGAGCGCGATCAGCAGCGTCTCGGTCGTGCCGATGACGCGGTTGGCCATCTGCTCGCCCGCCTCCAGCGCGCCGGTCATCGCATCGGCCGATCCGCCGAGTGCACTGATCGAGGCGGCCAGCATCTGTGACTTTTCGGTGCCCTGCATATGGAGCAGCGCGATCCGCGTCTCGACCCGTTCCAGTTCGCCGTCGAGCGACTGGACGATCGCCGCGCCCGCGATACACTGGGCATCCAGTTCCTGGGTCAGCCGGGCGACGGCGGCATCGACACCGGCGATCCGCTCGGCCAGCGCATCGGCGCTGTCGCGCGCCGCACTGTCCAGCGCCGCCTGATTCGCGCCGACCATGGCCAGCATCGTCTCGCTTTGCGCGGCCAGGCTCTGCCGCGACCGGTCGATGGCATCGGCGGTGCGATCGAGCAGGGCGTCGATGGTGGTCGAGACGGTAGCGGTCACCTTTTCCAGATGCTGGCTGGCGGAGCGGCTGGTCGTCTCCATCTGTTCGATATGGGTGGCCAAGCGCATCGCCGCGCCGGTGGCGATGGTGTCGGCATCCTGGCCACGCCGTCCCAGCGCGACCAGTTGGGCGTCCAGCGCGGCGACATGCGTCTCCGCCGCGCGGGCGATATCGGCCATCCGGTCGCTCGCCTCGCTGACATCCTCCGCCGCCTGGGGCAGCGCGCCCAGCAACTGGGTCAGGCTGGCTCCGCTGGTCGCGGCGACATCGGCCAGGGTGCGGCCATGCGCCTCGACCATCTGGATATCGTCGGTCAGGTCGCGCGCGATGGTGGTGAAATGCCTTTGCGCCAGTTCCATCATATCCGACAGGCTTTCCGCCTGCGCCGCCAGTTCGTCCCGGTTCGTGGCGAGCGCCTGGCCAATGGCGGCGACCGCGCGCTCCAGCGCGACCGCCTCTGCCCGCATCTCATGCGCGGTCAGGGCGAAGCGGCGCTGCTCGGCGCGGCTGCTCCGCTGCACGATCAGCCATAGGACGGCGATCGTCATCGGCCCCGCCAGCGCGAGCGTCATCAGGGGCGGCAGGGTGGCGATCGACAATTCGCCCGAGCGCGACAGGCCCCAGGCGGCGACCGCCCCGACCCAGCCGATCGCCCCCGCCAGTGCCAGCAGCATCGGCCAGCGCGCGGCGGGCTCCTCCGCCACGGGATCGGGGACGGCCCCTTCGTCCAGCCAGGGGCTGCCGGTCATCGCGGTCATGTCCTGCGCGCTATCATGGGCCATGTACGGCGCGCCATGGTCGGCCATATCCGACGCCGTTTCCGGCATGTCCGACCTGTCCTGACGCTCCGCGCGCACATCCACGATCATCAAAGCCCCCGTGTCACAATGGGTCGGTTTATCACGTTTGCCCGCCGCAGGAAGCGATTTGCGCTATTCCGTGGCGGGCGGCTTCCGGTTTATGAGGGGGCAATGACTTATGAACATGGAACGATCGACTCCGCCCTGGCGGCAGTTGCCGGCGATGAGCCCGCCGTCATCCAGGATCTGCGCCGTGCTTTCGTCGAGGGCGTCACCCATGTGCTGGAGGTGATGCACCTGGCGCAGAACGGTCAGGAATGGCGCGAGGCCGCCCTGCGGCTGAAGGGGCTGGCAGCGAGCGTCAATGCCCTGCCACTGATGACCCTGGCCGCCCAGGCGGCGGAGCGCGACGGCCGCGACGCCGCGCTGCTCGACCAGATCGGGAAGCTCGTTGCCCGCCTTTGAACGAGGTGGGCGGGGGCGTGCGGTCGGGGCTGGCAAGGACCGCCCCGAGCGCCTAACAGCGGACGATGCTGTCCGGTCTTCTTTTCGCGATTGACGACGCCGACGACCGCCCCGGGCGGTTGACGGCCACCTTGCCGTTCGCCGGCGTGACGCTGATCGAATATCAGGCCCGGCTGCTGATCGCGGCGGGCGCGGCGCAGATCATCATCGTGGTCGCCCGGCTGACCCCCGAATTGCTGGGCGCGATCGCCCGTATCGCCCAGCGCGGCGTGGTGGTCGACACCGTGCGCAGCGCGGTGGAAGCGGCGGAGAAGCTGCATCCCCTGTCGCGGCTGGTCGTGCTCGCCGACGGCCTGATCACCACCGAGGATACCATCGCGCTCGTTCTGCGCGACACCGGCCATGACGCGCTGGTCGTCGTGCCGGAGGCGGGGGCCGAGGCGGGGCTGGAGCGGGTCGGCGGCCAGATGGCCTGGGCGGGCGTCGCGCGGGTCGATCCGCGCCGCGTGGCCGAGGTCGCCGCCCTGCCGCGCGATTACGACCTGCAATCGACGCTGCTGCGGCTCGCGGCGCAGGCCCATGCGACCCATATTCTCCTCCCCGGCGATGCGCAGAAGGCCGGACATGGCATCGTCCATCGTGCCGAGACCCTGGATGCACAGGGGCGTGCCGTGGTCGCCCGGCTGGTATCGGGGCGGCGGAGCTGGTTCGACCGTTATGTCCTGGCACCCATCGCGCGGTTGAGCCTGCCGCGTCTGGTCGAGCGGGCCGTGCCCGCGCATGTCGCGGGCGGGGTGGGGACGGGACTGGGCCTGTTGGGGCTGGTGCTGATCGGTTTCGGGCTGCCCGCCTTCGGACTGCTTGTCACGATCATCGGTACGCTGGGTCTGGGCCTGGCCGAGACGCTGGCGGGGCTTCGCGACGAGCAGGGGGCGGTGCGGGCGCATTCGGCGCTGATCGCCGGGCTGGCCGCGCTCGCCATCGCCGTGCTGGGGTGGCAGCATTATCGCCTCTGGGCCGACGATCTGGCGCCGATGTTCGCCATCATGCTGATCGTCCTGGCGATTCTGACGGAGCGGGCGGCGCTGTATCGCTTTCGGCGGCGCTGGTGGGCCAGCCCTCCGGCCTATCTGCTCGTCGTCCTGCCCGCGACCATGCTGGGCATGACGCTCGGCGGACTGGTGCTCGCCAGCATCTATGCGATTGTCACTTTGGCGTCCGCAATCGAGACATTACGCGCGCAAGTTTAGTGTCGCTTTAACATCAAAGGCATTAGCGATGCCGGATGGCGGTCGCACCGGACCCATTTGATGCCCTCGATTGGCAGCGCGCTCGGCTATCCGAGCGGGTGGCCATGGCGCGTATGCGTGCCGCCGCGCGGCGTCAGGGCGCGGTGGCCGACCTGCGGCTCGACTATGATTCGCGACTGACCGACCGGATACGGTTCGAGGTCGCCGCGCGGTTGGACGCGCTGGTCGAAACGACCGCCGCCGACCTGTTGCACCAGGCCGAGCGGCTGCGCGCCGAGGACGACGGCGAACGCGATCCCGTCGCTCCGCCTTCGCCAGCGGAGGCGATGGCGCGCATGCGGCGGGCGGGGCTGTTCCATGCGCCCGATCTGGTCGCCGAACTGGTCGCGCAGGTCCGCCAGCAATTGCTGGCCGAGGCGCTACCCATCGAAAGCATGGCGGGCGACGGGCCCAGCCTGCTCGTTCGCCTGATCGAAGCACCGGACCGGATCGTCGCCGCGTCGGCCCGCGCCGTACTGGCCGCTGAGGGTCGCGCGCGCATGGTGGAAGCGGATGGCGAGGCGATCGCCTTGCCCGGCGCGGTGCGTCGCAATCTGGTCTGGACCGTCGCCGCCGCACTGCGTCAGGGCGACGATGCGGGGCTGGACCGCGCCCTGGCGCAAGCGGCGGAGCGGGTGCTGGCCGCGCATGGCGAATCGGAGAGCCCGGATGCGGCGGTCCTGAGGCTGGCGGAGGCGATCGATGCGCGTCCCGCCGAACTGCCCGACCTTCTGCTCGAGAGCCTGTCGGATCGGCAACTCGGCCTGTTCATTGCGCTGCTCGCCCATGCCACGGGCATTGAGCATGACGAATTGCGCGACATCGTGCTGGAGCCGGAGGGCGATCGGCTATGGCTGGTCCTGCGGTCGCTTGACCTGGGCCGCACGGCGGTGGCGCGGATCGGCCTTGCCCTGTCGGAGGCGGATGGGCGACGTGACGTGGACGGCTTTGCCGACGCGCTGGATGCGATCATGGCGATCCCGGCGGCGGACGCGCGGCGCGCCATCGCCACGCTGGGCCTGCCGCGCGCCTTTCGCGAGGCGATGGCGCGGCTGGACGAGGGGGCGTCGCGTTGACCTCGATCGACGGCCCCGGCGAATCGATGGTGGCGCGCGCCATATTGGATGCGGGCGATCATCTCCTCTCCGCCGACCCGCCCATCGAGTTGCTCCACATGCGTGCGGGCGGCGGCGCGGACGATCCGATCGCGGTCCCGCCCATCGCGCGGATCGCACGACTGGCGCGCCGTCTGGGAATATCCGTATCGCGCAAGGTGCGGGTCGCCGATGACGAGGGCGATCTCGACCTGTGGGTGCAGGCACGGCCCGAGACGGGGCAGATCAGGCTGAGCGTCAGCGGCTGGCGCGACCGACCCGCTTGGCGGCCCGTTGCGACGCCGCCGGACCATGCCGCGATGGGAGCCGATTTCCGCTGGGAGACCGACGCCGCGCTACGCCTGACCTTCCTGTCGCGCGAGGCGGGGGCGCGATACGGCTTCGACCCCGACGCATTGCTCGGGCGCCCCTTGAACGCGCTGTTCGCCTTCGATCCCGCGACGGGAGATACCAACGAGTTGATGCGCGCCGCCGCGCCGCTCGACGGTCGCTGTGCCCGGCTTCGCCCGACCGATGCGCCGGTTCGGCTGTCGGCGGCGATCCGGCATGACGGGATGGGGGGGGTCGCGGGGCTGACCGGCGCGACCTTCCTGATCGACCAGCCGGGCGAGGGGGAGGGCGACACCCCTTCGCCGATCCATCAGCCGCCCTTGACCGAGAGCTTCACCGCCGGGCTCGACCGTGCGCTTCGCACGCCGCTCGCCCGGATCGTCGCGAATGCCGACAGCATCGCGGCGCGTGCCGATGGGCCGATCGCGGCGGACTATGCCGAATATGCCGGGGATATCGCCCATGCGGGGCGGCATTTGCTGGGGCTGGTCGACAATCTGGTCGAGTTACAGGCGATCGAGCAGCCGGACTTCCGCCTGGCCGCGACACCGATCGATCTGGCCGATGTCGCGCGCCGCGCCGCGGGGCTGCTGGCCGTGCGTGCCGATGCGGCGGGGGTGACGATCCGTCGCCCCGGCATGGCGGAGGGGATGAGCGCGGTCGGCGATTTCGGCCGCTCGCTTCAGATCCTGATCAACCTGATCGGCAATGCCCTGCGCTACTCCCCCCATGGTGGGGAAGTGGTGGTCAGCGTCGCGCGGGAGGCTGACTGGGCGATGGTCCGCGTCACGGATCACGGCAAGGGGATAGCGCCCGAAGACCAGCCGCGCATCTTCGAGAAGTTCGAGCGGGTCGATCCGTCCGAACCCGGCGGCAATGGCCTGGGCCTTTATATCGCGCGGCGACTGGCGCGCGCGATGGGCGGCGACCTGACGGTCGAGAGCGAGGCGGGGCAGGGCGCGACCTTCACCCTGGGCCTGCGCGCCCGATAGAAAAGGGCCTCCGAAGGAGCCCTTTTCCCACATCGGCCGGATCGATCAGCGCCGCCTGGGCAGTCGCCGTGCGACCAGGACCAGCACCAACCCCGCCACCGCGACGAAGGCACCGCGATCGGCCCATTCGCCCTGGCCGAGCATGAAGCTTTCCTGCGGCCAGCGGATATAGCCCAGGCCCTGACCGATCCACAAAAGCCCTGTCAGCGCCAGAAGGACGCCGATGGCGATCAGGATCGGCCGGACCCGGTTCATGGCTTAGCGCTGCTCGACCGGAACGTAAGCGCGCTGCGTCGGGCCGGTGTAGAGCTGACGCGGACGGCCGATCTTCTGGTCGGGATCGGTGATCATCTCGTTCCACTGCGCGACCCAGCCGACGGTGCGGGCGAGCGCGAACAGCACGGTGAACATCTCGGTCGGGAAGCCGATCGCCGACAGGATCACGCCCGAATAGAAGTCGACGTTCGGGAACAGCTTCTTCTCGACGAAATAGTCGTCGTTCAGCGCGATCTCCTCCAGACGAAGCGCCGTCTCGAACAGCGGGTCGTTGACCTTCAGCGCGTCGAACACTTCGCGCACGGTCTTCTGCATCACGGTCGCGCGCGGGTCGTAGTTCTTGTAGACGCGGTGACCGAAGCCCATCAGGCGGAACGGATCGTTCTTGTCCTTGGCGCGGGCGATGAACTCGGGGATGCGATCGGGCGTGCCGATCTCGCGCAGCATGTTGAGAGCGGCTTCGTTCGCCCCGCCATGCGCCGGACCCCAGAGACAGGCGATGCCCGCCGCGATGCAGGCGAACGGATTGGCGCCCGACGACCCCGCCAGGCGCACGGTCGAGGTCGACGCGTTCTGCTCATGGTCGGCGTGCAGGATGAAGATGCGGTCCATCGCCTTTTCGACGGCCGGGTTCACCTCATAGGCCTCGGCAGGGACGCCGAAGGTCATGCGCAGGAAGTTGCCGGTGTAGGACAGCGAATTGTCCGGGTACAGGAAGGGCTGGCCCACGCTGTACTTGTACGCCATCGCCGCGATCGTCGGGATCTTGGCGATCAGGCGGTGCGACGCGATCGTCCGCTGCACCGGGTCATGGATGTCGGTCGAATCGTGATAGAAGGCCGACAGCGCGCCGACCACGCCGCACATGATCGCCATCGGGTGCGCATCGCGACGGAAGCCACGGAAGAACGCCGCCAACTGCTCATGCACCATGGTGTGGCGCGTGATCGTGGTGTTGAAGCCCTCCAGTTCCGCCTTGTTCGGCAGTTCGCCGTTCAGCAGCAGATAGGCGACCTCCATGAAGCTGCTATTCTCGGCCAGTTCGCCGATCGGATAGCCGCGGTGCAGCAGCACGCCTTCATCACCGTCGATATAGGTCAGCTTCGACTGGCACGACGCGGTCGAGGTGAAGCCGGGATCATAGGTGAAGGCGCCCGTCTGGGCATAGAGTTTGCGGATATCGACCACGTCCGGGCCGATCGAGCCCGACATGACCGGATAGTCGAAGCCCTTGCCGCCGATGTTGAAATTCGCGGTATCGCTCATGCTCAGTGATCCTTCCTATCTGCGGTCATTTGGTCCGCGATCCGACCCAGGCTTTCCTCACGGCCCAACAGGCTGAGCACGTCGAAGATCCCCGGAGACGTCTTGCGTCCGGTCAAAGCGGCGCGGAGCGGCTGGGCGACCTGGCCGAGCTTGACGCCCTCTGCCTCGGCCACCTTGCGTACCGCGTCTTCCAAAAGCTCCGTATCCCAGTTGTGCACCGCGTCAAGCGCGGCGTGTACCGAAACGAGAATGTTGCGTGCCTTTTCGTCGAGAAGGCCCTGCGCCGCCTCGTCCATGGTCAACGGACGGGTCGCGAAAAGGAAACGCGCGCCATCGGCGAGTTCGTTCAGATTCGCGGCGCGCGGTTTCAGAGAGGGCATCGCGGCGGTCAGCAGCGCGATATTCTCGACGCCCATCCGCTGGGCGACCAGGTCGGCCAGGCGCGTATCATCGGCTTCGCGGATATAATGGCCGTTGAGATTTTCGAGCTTCTTCAGGTCGAAGCGCGACGGCGCCTTGCCCACGGCGGACAGGTCGAACCACTTGACCGCCTCCTCGCGCGCGATGATCTCGGCATCGCCATGCCCCCAACCCAGGCGGAGCAGGTAATTGTCGAGCGCTTCGGGCAGGATACCCATCTCGTCGCGGTAAGCCTCGATCCCGACCGCGCCGTGACGCTTGGACAGCTTGGCGCCGTCCGATCCGTGGATCAGCGGGATATGCGCATAGATCGGCTCGGGCCAGCCCATCGCCTTGTAGATCGGCAATTGGCGGAAGGCGTTGTTCAGGTGATCGTCGCCCCGGATCACATGGGTCACGCCCATGTCGTGGTCGTCGACCACCACCGCCAGCATATAGGTCGGGGTGCCGTCCGAACGCAGCAGGACCAAATCATCCAGTTCGGCATTCTGGACGGTGACGCTGCCCTGTACCCGGTCCTCGATCGTGACCGCACCTTCGCGCGGCGCACGCAGGCGGACGACGAAGGGCTGGCCTTCGGGGGCGGTCGCGGGATCGGCGTCGCGCCAGGGCGAGCGGATGCGCAGCGGCTGCTTGGCGGCCTGGGCGGCCTCGCGCTGGGCGGCGATCTCCTCCTGCGTCATGTAGCAGCGATAGGCATGGCCGCGCGCCATCATCTCCCGCGCGACCTCGGCATGGCGATCGGCGCGGGCGAACTGGAACACCGCCTCGCCGTCCCAGTCCAGGCCCAGCCAGCGCATGCCCTCCAGGATCGCGTCGATCGCGGGCTGGGTCGAGCGGGCGCGATCGGTATCCTCGATGCGCAGCAGGAACTTGCCGCCATTCGCTCGCGCGAACAGCCAGTTGAACAGCGCGGTGCGCGCGCCGCCGATGTGGAGGAAACCCGTCGGCGAAGGCGCGAAGCGGGTCACCACGGGCGTGGCGTTCGATCCGGCGGCGATATCATCTGTTGCGCTCAACCGCGCATACTCCCAATCATGAAATCCGATGGCCCATTCAGCCGCCGCAGCCCCTAGCATCAAGCGTCCGCGCCGCCAAATGCCGCGCCTTCGCTTATTGGAACATTGGGCCGAGGCGGAGCGGAACCAGTTGCCGCTATGGGTGCCGGTGATGCTGGGCGTCGGGATCGCGGCATGGTTCATGCTGCCCGATCCGCGCGCGTGGATCGCCGTGGTGCTGGCGCTGACCGGAATGGGGCTCGGCGCGGCGACGCTGGCGGATGGCGGACGGGTGCCGCGCTTGCTGGCGATGGCGGCGTTGCTGGTCAGCGCGGGGGTGCTGCTTGCTTGGGCGCGTGCCGAGTCGGTGGGCGCTCCGGTGCTTGGCCGACCGACGATCGCGACATTGGTGGCGGATGTGGAGGGGGTGGACCGGCTGGCGGCACGGCGGATCGTGCGGCTGATGCTGCATCCGCTGGCCGCGCGCGATGGTCGGGGACGCGCATTGACCTTGCCGCCGCGCATCCGGGTTTCCTTGGCGGAGGAGGATGCGATCGATGGTTTGGGCGCGGGCGCGCGGGTGAGCTTGCGGGCCCGGTTGATGCCGCCTGCGGGTCCGGTCGCGCCGGGCGGCCATGACTTTGCGCGAGCGGCCTGGTTCCAGGGGATCGGCGCGACCGGGCGTGGCTTCGCACCGGTTACGCTGTTGCGCCCGTCTCCGGAGGCCATGGGGCTTAGGCAGCGTCTGTCGGCGCGAATCACGGCAAGGATCACGGGCAGCGAGGGTGGTATCGCGGCGGCGCTCGCCACCGGGGATGTGGGCGCGATCGATGATTCGGATGCGGAGGCGATGCGCCGGGCTGGGCTCGCCCATCTGTTGTCGGTCAGTGGCCTGCATATCACCGCCGTGGTCGGGATCGTCATGGTCCTGACCATGCGGCTCTTGGCGTTATGGCCGTGGCTGGCTTTGCGGGTCCGTTTGCCTTTGCTGGGGGCAGCGGCGGGGGCGGTCGCGGCGATCGGCTATACCTGGCTGACCGGGGCGGAGGTGCCGACGATCCGGTCCTGCGTCGCGGCGATGCTGGTGCTCGCGGCACTCGCGCTGGGGCGGGAGGCGATGACCCTGCGGCTGGTAGCGGCTGGCGCGTTGATCGTTCTGCTCTTCCGGCCCGAGGCGCTGATGGGGGCGAGCTTCCAGCTTTCCTTCGCGGCGATCACCGCCATCGTGGCGCTGCACGATCATCCCGCGATGCGGCGCTGGTTCGGGCCGCATCCGGACTGGCGGTGGTCGGCGCTTCGCCATCTGGCGGCGCTGCTGGTGACCGGACTGGTGGTCGAGGCGGCGTTGATGCCGATCGCGATCTTCCATTTCCATAAGGCCGGGCTCTACGGCGCGATGGCGAATATCATCGCCATCCCCTGGACCACCTTCGTCGCGATGCCGCTGGAGATGATCGCGCTGTTGCTCGAGCCGTTGGGGGTGGCCGGACCCTTCTGGTGGCTGCTGGGGCGGTCGCTGGGCCTGCTGCTGGCGCTGGCACACCATGTCGCCGCAATGCCTGGCGCGGTCGTCGCGCTGCCGGTCGCACCGGGCTGGGCCTTTGCCGCGGCGGTGGGCGGGGGGCTTTGGGTGGCGCTGTGGCGGACCCGCTGGCGGTGGCTGGGGCTGCCGACGCTCGCCCTGGGCTTCGCCGCGATGCTGCTCGCCCCGACGCCCGACCTGATCGTCACGGGGGACGGCCGTCATGTCGCGGTGGTGAGTGCAAAGGGCGTCGCCCTGCTGCGCGACCGGGCGGGCGATTATATCCGCTCGGCCCTGTCGGAAATGGGAGGAGCCGACGGGGAACCGCAGGCGCTCGCCGATCGACCCAGCGCACGATGCGGGCCGGATATGTGCGTTACACGGGTTACACGAGACGGCAAGGTCTGGCGGATCGCAGCGACCCGGAGCGGCTATGCGCTGCCCTGGCGCGACCTGATCGCGCTATGCCAACGCATGGACATCGTCATCGCCGACCGCCGCTTGCCGCCCGATTGTCGTCCGCGCTGGCTGAAGCTCGATGCGCCAGCTTTGCGACGGACGGGCGGAGTGACGATCCGGCTCGGGCCGCCGCAGGTCGATATGGTGCACCGACCGGGCGATCGTCACCCCTGGATCGAGGCCGCGACAGCGGCCCGTCCGGCTCAGTCGTAGCGGCGTAGGATACCCGACAGCCTGCCCTGCACCCGAACTTGCGCGGGGGCGTAACGCTGGGGATCATAAGCGCGGTTGGCCGGATCGAGCCGGACCATCGAACCCTCGCGACGGAAATATTTAAGCGTCGCTTCGGCATCGTCGATCAGTGCGACGACGATCTGGCCGTCGCGCGCCACATCGGTCCGGCGGATTAGCGCATAGTCGCCATCGAGAATCCCCGCCTCGACCATCGAATCGCCCGAAACCTCCAGCGCATAATGCTCGCCCGATCCCAGCAGCGCGGCGGGCACGGCCAGGGTCGAGCTACCTTCGAACGCCTCGATGGGAAGGCCGGCGGCGATCCGGCCATGCAGCGGGATTTCGACCACGTCATTGGCGGGTTCCGCCACGGGGCGGAGCGAGGGGCTGCGGACAGCGTCCGAGGTCGCCGCTGGTGCCGAAGCCCCCATGGGCTTTTCGGGCCGATCGGGCATCCGCAACACCTCCAGCGCGCGGGCGCGGTTGGGCAGGCGGCGGATGAAATGGCGTTCCTCCAGCGCGGAGATCAGGCGGTGGACGCCAGACTTGGACTTGAGGTCCAGCGCCTCCTTCATCTCCTCGAAGGACGGCGACACGCCGGTTTCCTTCAAACGGTCATTGATGAAGCAGACAAGCTCATGCTGCTTTGCGGTGAGCATCGCGATCCTCCGTCCAGAACAGACGTGGAACTTATATGGAACGTTTGGGCTTGCGTCAAGCGAGCATCAGGATTTCCGCCGAGTCGCCCGCCAGAGCCGCCGGGGCATGCGGCGGGCGGATCACCAGGCAGGTCGAACGCGCCAGGGTCAGCAGCATCGAGCTGTCCTGGATCGCCGCCGCAAGGACCCGCCCGTCGATCATCGCCGCGCGCAGATAGTCGATGCGCGGCCCGTTGGCGGGCAGATCCTCTCCGAGGATCGCGGGAATCGGCGTAGGGAAGGGGGCCGCCGCGCCCGCCATGTGCGCGATCAGGGGACGAACGAACAGGGTCGCGGTGACGAAGGCCGAAACCGGATTGCCCGGTAGGCTGAGCACCACCGTCTCGCCCAGCCGCCCCGCCATCATCGGCTTGCCGGGACGCAGCGCGATACGCCAGAAATCGATGCTTCCCCCGGCGGCTTTCAACGCGGGCTGGACGAGATCATGGTCACCCACCGACGCGCCGCCGGTCGTGACCAGCAGGTCGGCATCAACCCCCGCGAAAGCATCACGCAACCGCCCCAGATCATCGGGCAGGATACCCAGATCGATGATTTCGACCGGCAGGTCGGCGAGCATCGCGGCGAGCATCACGCCGTTCGATTCGGGCAGGGCGTCTGGGTTGCCAAGCCCTGGCGGCACGAGTTCGTCGCCGGTTGCGGCGATGGCGACGCGGATGCGCGGGCGGACGGGCAGGGTGCCATGCCCCCCCGTCGCCGCTACCGCGATGCGGGCGGGGGTCAGGCGCTGTCCGGCGGCGATCAGCCGGTCGCCCGCCGTGAAATCCAGTCCCCGCCGCCGGACGTTGCGCCCGCGATGCGCGGGGCCTTCGCCGGTCAGGGTCAGCGTCGCGCCGTCACGGCCCGCTTCTTCCTGGATCAGCACCGTGTCGGCTCCGGGGGGCAGCGCCGCCCCGGTGAAGATGCGGGTGGCCTGGCCCGGTTCGATCGCACGGGGAAAGGGCCGCCCCGCCGCACTCTCGCCGATGACGGTCCATGGTCCCGGCATATCGGCGAAGCGGATCGCATAGCCGTCCATCGCCGACAGGTCGCTCGCCGGTTGGGTTCGTATCGCCGCTATGTCGCGCGCGGCCCATCGACCGGCGGCCTCGCGCAAGGGCAGTTCGACGATCGGACGCTCGGTGGCGAGGGCGAGCAGGCGCTGCTGGGCTTCGGCGACGGGTAGAAGAATGACGGTCACTCCTGTTGACCCAAGGACGCTTCGACTGCGATCCGCGTTCCCGGCCGCATCCCCGGCGTCAGGCGCGCCAGTCGCCGGATTTGCCGCCGGTCTTCGACAACAGGCGAATGTCGCCGATCGCCATGCGCTTATCCAGCGCCTTGGCCATGTCATAGACGGTCAGCAGCGTCACCGTAACGGCGGCAAGCGCTTCCATCTCCACGCCCGTCTGCCCCGCCGTCGCGGCGGTGGCGGTGGCGGTGACGCCCTCGGCATCCAGCACCAGGTCGATCTCGACCTTGCTCAGCGGCAGGGGGTGGCACAGCGGGATGAGGTCGCTGGTCTTCTTGGCGGCCATGATGCCCGCGACCCGCGCCACGGCCAGCACATCGCCCTTCTGGACGCTGCCCGCTCGAATCGCGGCGGCGGCCTCGGGCGACATGGTGATGTGCCCTTGCGCCACCGCCTGCCGGGCGGTCACCGACTTGGCGCCGACATCGACCATCCGCGCCGATCCGCTATCGTCCAGATGGGTGAGGCCGCTCATCCGATCAGCGCGCGGGTCGCCGCCTCGACATCATGTTCGCGCATCAGGGCTTCGCCGATCAGGAAGCAATGGATGCCATGCTCGGCCATCGCGTCGAGATCGGCGCGGGTCGTCAGGCCGCTCTCGGCGACGAACGTGCTGTCCTGCGGCGCGCGCCCGACCAATTCATAGGTGCGCTGGAAATCGACCGTGAAGTCGCGCAGATCGCGGTTGTTGACTCCGATCAGCCGCGACTTGAGCCGGGCGGCGCGCTCCATCTCGGCGGCGTCATGGACCTCGACCAGTGCGTCCATCCCGCATTCGATGGCGGCGGCTTCGATCTCTTGCATCTGCGTATCGTCGAGCGCCGCGACGATGATCAGGATCGCATCGGCCCCCAGCGCGCGCGATTCATGGACCTGCCACGGATCGACCATGAAGTCCTTGCGCAGCACCGGGATCGACACCGTCGCGCGGGCCTGTTCCAGATAGGCGTCCGCCCCCTGGAACCAGCGTTCGTCGGTCAGCACCGACAGGCAGGCGGCACCCCCGGCCTCATAGGCGCGGGCATGGGCAGGGGGATCGAAATCGGCGCGGATCAGGCCCTTGGACGGGCTGGCCTTCTTCACCTCGGCGATCAGCGCATGGCCGGTCCTGGCGTCCAGCGCGTCGCGAAAACCTCGGGGCGCGGAGACGGTCTCGATCTTGGCGTCGAGATCGGCGAGCGACATCGTCGCCTTGCGCGCGGCGACATCGGCGCGCTTGGTCTCCAGGATGCGGTCGAGCATCGTCATCGGTAGGCAATCCATCGATCGAGAAGCGCCGCGGCATTACCCGTATCGATCGCGCGAGCAGCGGCCACGGCCCCTTGGGACAGGTCGGCGCTATGCCCGGCGACCAGCAGGGCCCCGGCGGCGTTGAGGAGAACGGCGTCGCGATACGCGCCCGGCTCTCCGGCGAGAAGACGGCGAAGCGCTTCGGCATTGTGCCGCGCGTCGCCGCCACGGATGGCGGTGATGGGATGGCGGGGCAGGCCCGCATCCTCCGGCGAGATCGTGGCGGGCGCGTCGATGCCACCCACCGACACCGCGATGCTGGGCCCCGCACCCGACAGTTCGTCAAGGCCCTCTTCGCCCGACACGACCAGCGCAGCCTCCGCGCCGAGCTGCTCCAGCGCCTCGGCATAGACCGTCGCATAATCCGGCCGGGCGATGCCGATGAGCTGACGCCCGACATGCGCGGGATTGGCGAGCGGGCCCATCAGGTTGAAGATCGTCCGCCGCCCGATCCGCCGCCGGATCGGGGTGATCCGCGCCATGGCGGGATGGTGGTTGGCGGCGAAGAGGAAGGCGATGCCGATATCGGCCAGGCTCGCCTGCGCCACCTGTCCGGCGCGCTCCATGTCGAGGCCCAGCACCTCCAGCGTGTCCGCCGCGCCCGCTTTGGACGAGGCCGCGCGGTTGCCATGCTTGGCGACCGGCACACCCAGCGCCGCGACGACCAGCGACACGGCGGTCGAGACGTTCAGCGTGTGATGCCCATCCCCCCCGGTGCCGCAGACGTCGATCGTGCCCGCAGGGGCTTCGATCGGGATCAGCCTTTCGCGCATCGCGCGCGCGGCCTCGGCGATTTCGATCGAGGTCTCGCCGCGCTCGGCCAGCCGGGTCAGGAAGTCGGCGGTCGCCTCGTCACCTGCGCGCCCGTCGAGAATGTCGGCGAAGGCGGCATGGGCCGTCTCGCGCGACAGCGGGCTGACGGGATCGGGGAGCAGCGAGACGGTGGTCACGCCGCACGCTCGACCGGGGGACGAAGTCGCTCGGGCAGGTCGTGCGCGACGCCCGCCTCGCGCAGGAAATTGGCGAGCATGGCATGGCCATATTCGGTGGCGATGCTCTCGGGGTGGAACTGAACGCCGTGAATGGGCAGCGTCCGGTGGCGGAAGCCCATCACCGTGCCGTCCTCCGCGCGCGCGTTCACCACCAAGCTGTCGGGCACGTCGTTGACGATCAGCGAGTGATAGCGGGTGGCGGTGAAGGGCGAGGGCAGGCCGCGGAACAGCCCGGTCCCGTCATGATGGACGGGCGACGTCTTGCCATGCATCAGCCCGCCGCGCTGCACCAGCCCGCCGAAATGCTGGCCGATCGCCTGATGGCCCAGGCACACGCCCAGCAGCGGACGGCCCGCCTCGGCGGCGGCGGCGACCAGGTCCAGGCTGACGCCCGCTTCGGTCGGCGTGCAGGGACCGGGGGAGATGAGAAAGGCTTGCGCCCCCGACGACAGCGCTTGGCCCGCCGAGATCGCGTCGTTGCGGACCACCTCCACCTCGCTGCCCAATTCCTGAAGATAATGGACGAGGTTCCAGGTGAAGCTGTCGTAATTGTCGACGACCAGGATCATGGGGACCGCCATAGCCGATCGTGCGGGCGGTGCAACGCCTGCTTGACGCAATCGATATGTCGGGCGGTATGTCGGGCCCGGACGGACCGGACGACGCATGGCCGCAATTTCGCCCGAAAGACGCCGTTAGGGCGAACCGTTCAGCGTGGAGCCATGCGCCGCGTTCGACGTTGATGTCTCAAAGGAGTCCCGTTGCCATGGTCCGAGCCGCCCTGATTGCCGCCCTCTTGCTGACCCCGGGCGCCGCCTTCGCGCAACAGGCGACGCAGGACCAACAGGCCGCGACCGGCCAGCCGCCCAAGCGGGTGCGGCAGGTGACGCTGACCGGCGATCAGAAATGCCCGGAAAGCACCGCCGAGGAAGTGGTGGTCTGCGGCCGCGACGACGAACCCTATCGCATCCCCAAGGGCCTGCGCGACGACAAGCCGATCCCGGCGCAGAACCAGAGCTGGGTCAACCGCGCCGCGACGATGGACCAGGTCGGGCGTGTCGCTGGCGGCATCCCCGACACCTGCTCGCCGGTCGGCACGGGCGGGCAGAGCGGATGCAGCATGACCTGGAACCGCCAGTTCGCCGACGAACGTCGTGCCCGCCGCGCGGAACAGACCCCGCCGGCTGCCGACGGGAATTGAGGCGGTCGTCGCCCCTGACGCCATGACTTGATGTCGAAACGCCTCGGCGAAGGCCGGGGCGTGGAGTCGGTCGGGATTCATTTTCACGCGAAGACGCGAAGACGCGAAGAATGTGTTCGCGCGGAGGCGCGGAGAACGCAGAGAGGTTGAGCCCGAGGCGACGGCAGTCCGTTTTCGCCATAGGATGAAGCATGAGGCGCGCTACCGAGCGTGTATAGCTTCTCTGCGTCCTCTGCGCCTCTGCGCGCAAAAAAGGATTGGCGTGTTCGCTTGAATTCTTGGGCCTGATCGACATTCAGGCGGCGTCCTCATTCCTCCCTGCAAGGGGAGGGGGACCAGCGAAGCTGGTGGAGGGGCGTTCCCCTATCGAGAGCGCGACACCCCTCCGTCAGGCCTGACGGCCTGCCACCTCCCCTTGCAGGGGAGGAATAGGCGAAAGTCGGTCGGCCTTCGCCGGGGTGGTTCGGGGGTGTGGTAGGGGCCGCTTCTCGCGGATCAGTCTTGAAGAAGCGTCCGGAGAACGGCCAAACCGCCCCTATTGCCCGAAACCGCCTTCGCCCGCCCGCGCCACCGCGTCCCTGGCGGCGGCGAGCATCGCTCCGGCCTTGGCTTCGCATTCGCGCTGTTCATAGGCGGGGTCGCTGTCGGCGACGATGCCCGCGCCCGCCTGGACGTGGATGGTTCCGTCCTTGACCACAGCGGTCCGCAGCACGATGCAGGAATCCATCGACCCGTCCGGCGAGAAATAGCCGACGCCGCCCGCATAGGCACCGCGCCGCTCCGGCTCCAGTTGGGCGATGATCTGGCAGGCGCGGACCTTGGGCGCGCCGCTGACCGTGCCCGCCGGGAAGCCCGCGAACAGCGCATCCAGCGCGTCCTTGTCGTCACCCAGCCGTCCGACGACGTTGGAGACGATGTGCATGACATGGCTGTAGAATTCGACCGTATAACTGTCGGTCACCCGCACGCTGCCCGCCGACGCCGCACGACCGACATCGTTGCGGCCCAGGTCGAGCAGCATCAGATGCTCGGCGCGTTCCTTGGGATCGGCGAGCAGGCTGTCGCGGTTCGCGGCATCCTCGGCCCCGGTACGCCCGCGCGGACGGGTGCCCGCGATCGGGCGGATCGTCACCTCGCCGTCGCGGACCCGGACCAGGATTTCCGGGCTCGACCCGATCAGCGAGAAGCCGGGCAGGTCGAGATGGTAGAGGAAGGGCGAGGGGTTGATCCGCCGCAGGCTACGGTACAGCTCGAACGGGGGCAGGGCGAAGGGGGCGGAGAAACGCTGCGCCAGCACCACCTGAAATATGTCGCCCGCGACGATATAGTCCTTCGCCCGCGCGACCATCTCGGCATAGCGGCCCTGCGGCAGAGCAGGGGCGTAGGCGGGCTCGGGCAGGTCGGCGCGGACGGGCGAGGGAAGCGCGGTCGTCGCCAGCCGGGCGGCGGTCGCGTCCAGCCGTTCCTCCGCCTCGGCGATCATCCGGTCGGCATCGCGTGCGGCATCGGGCCAGACCGGCGCGACCAGATAAAGCGCGTCGGCCAGCCGGTCGAAGACCAGAATGACCGTGGGGCGCACGAAGATCATGTCGGGCAGGCCGAGCAGATCGCTCTCCGGCTGGGGCAGATCCTCGACCAGTCCGACCGTCTCATAGCCGAAATAGCCGACCAGACAGGCAAGAGCGGAGGGCAGCCCTTCCGGCACTTCGGCGCGACATTCGGCGACCAGGCTGCGGAGCGCGGCGAGCGTCGGTTGCGAGCACGGCTCGAACGCCTCGCGGTCGGTGGCCCAGCGACGGTTGATCGCCGCCGCATGGCCATGCGCGCGGAACACCAGATCGGGGGCGAGGCCGATCAGGCTGTAGCGCCCGCGCGTCGCGCCGCCCTCGACCGATTCGAGCAGGAAGTCGCCGCGACCCGGCTCGATCAGCTTGAGCGCCGCCGCCACCGGGGTTTCGGTGTCGGCGATCTGCCGCCGCCAGATCAGCATCGGGCGACCGGCGCGAAGCCGGTCGGCGGCGCCGTCGGCGGCGTTCGCCTCAGTTGCCGCCATTGTTCAGCAGTTCTGCGCGGACCTTCGCCACCGCCTTGGGATCGGTCTTCACGCCCACCGAGTCGCGAACGGCGCGGGCGAATTGCGAGACATATTCGCGGCCGATCAGGCGACCGATATCGGCGCGCGCGGCGCGGATCGCGGCTTCGTTGCCGGCGGCGTTGCCCGCCTCGATCTTGTTCACGCGCAGGACGTACCAGCCTTCGTTCTGCGGAGCCTCCAGCGTGCGCGCCTTGTTCTGCGGCATCGAGAAGAGCAGCGCGAGCGGCGCGGCGGCGGGTGTGTTCTGCGCGGCGGCCAGATCGCGGCGCGACGCGGCGATGGGGCGGACCGGCGGCACGGCCAAGCCGGTTTCCTTCAGCGCCTGCGCCATCGGCATGCCTTTGTTCACCTTGGCGAGCACCGCATTGGCGAGCTTGCGCGCGGCGGCACGGGCGCGGTCGGCATTCAGGTCGGCGAGAACCTGATTGCGTACATGCGCCAGCGGACGCGGGGCGGAGCGCTGGATCTGCCCGACGCCGACGACCGCGAAGCCGCCATCCTGCCCGACCGGCACGATCTGCGGCGCATCGCCTTCTTCGGCGGTGAAGGCGGCGGTGATCATCGCGCGCTGTTCCGGCGTCGGCTGGAAGGCCGGCGCATCGGGGGCAGCCCCTTGCGCGGTCACCGCCGGAGTGGTCTGCGCCTGAAGCTTGCGGTCGGTGACCACCTCATCGAAGGTTGCATTGCCCGACAGCGCATCCTCGATCGTGTTGCGCATCTCGCCCAGCGCGGCGGCCTGCTTCTGCTTGGTCAGTTCAGCGACGATCTCGGGCCGTGCCTGCGCCAGCGTCTTGCCGGGAACCTGGGTGATCGCATCGACCTTGGCGACGACGAAGCCCAGCGTGCCGCGAACCGGACCGACGACCGACCCTTGCGCGGCGCCGAACACCGCGTCGGCGACGGCGGCCGAGGCCTGCGTCGTATAAGCGGCCTTGTCGACACCCTTCTGGGTCGAGGCTTCCAGCCCGGCGGCGCGGGCGGCATCGGCGAGCGAGGCACCACCCTTCGCCTTGGCCGCCAGCGCGTTGGCGCCCGCCTGATCGGCGACGATCACCTGGGTCACGTCACGCTTCTGGGTCGCGGCATAACGCGACTGGTTGGTCTGGTAATAGCGGGCGATCTCCGCCTCGCTGGGCGTCGCGCCGGCCGCAACGGCGGCGGGCGTCACCAGTGCGTAGCGGACGACGCGGCGTTCGGGCAGCGTGTAGCGCTGGACGTTGCGCTGATAGAAGGTCTGAATCTCGGCATCGGTCGGCGCGGCCCCGGCGGCCACCAGACGGGTCGGGACATAGCCGACCTCGCCCTCACGCTTTTCCAGCAGCAGCGAGGCATAGGGCAGCGCCATCTGCATCGCGAACTGGGTCGCGCCGATGGTCGGTACCGTCAGTTGCTGCGCATAGCTGGTCCGCTCGATATCGGTCCGCACCTGCGCGTCGGTCATCTTCCGCTGCGCCAGAAGCTGCTGATAGAGCGCCGGATCGAACTGCCCATTGGGCCCGCGAAAGGCGGGGATCGAGGCGATCTGGCCATCGACCAGGCGGCGCGACACGACCATGCCCTGATCCTTGCCGAACTGTTCGAGCGACAGGCCGGTGATCTCGCGCTGAAGCACGCCCTCGAACCCGCCCGCCGCGACGAACTGTGCCATGTCGAGCGTCGGCTGTTCCTGGCGATAGGCCGCGACCTCGTTCTGCGCGGCGGTGCGCAGGTCGTTGGCGGTAACCTTCGCAGCGCCGACCTTGGCGACGTCGGACCCGCCCAGGCCGCCCGCCATGCCGGCGATGTTCGACACGTCGCCCGCCGCGAACGCGATCGCGATCACGCCGAGGACGATGAAGGTCACGACGACGCCGGCCTTGGAATTGATGATCCGGCGGAAGAAGCTGAGCATGGACGACCGATCGGCAAGGAATAAAAACGTCCCCGCTTTAGGGGGCAGTCGCGCCCGCATCAAGCTTGTGCGGACGCCACGATCCGCTATCGGTGTTGAACACGTACAACATGCGACTCAATGGGAGCCTGAATATGGCAAGGCGCAAATTGGTGGCGGGCAACTGGAAGATGAACGGCTCGCGCGCCGCGCTGGCCGAGCTGGACGCCATGGCGCGGGCGGCGGAGGCGGCCCCGAACGTCGATGTCGCGATGGCCGTGCCCTTCACTCTGATCGGCCCCGCCGCCGAGCGGGTGCCCGGACTGTCGATCGGCGCGGAGGATGTGCACGAGGCCGATTCGGGCGCGCATACCGGCTGCGTCTCGGCGGCGATGGTCAAGGAGGCGGGCGCCCGCTTTACGATCGTCGGCCATTCGGAGCGTCGTGCGGATCAGGGTGAGACCAGCCAGGACGCCTGGGCCAAGGCGGCGGCGGCGCATCGCCAGGGGTTGAACGTCATCCTGTGCTGCGGCGAAACCGAGGCGGAGCGCAATGCGGGCCGCGCCGAACGCGTGGTGCAGGCGCAGATCGAGAAGTCGGTGCCCGACAATGCGGACGGAAGCTGGTTCACCCTGGCCTATGAACCGCGCTGGGCGATCGGGACGGGGCGCACCCCGACGCTGGACGAGATCGCGACGATCCACTCCATCGCGCGCGCAAAGCTGCGGATGCTGATCGGCGATGCGGCGGATGCGGTGCGCATCCTGTATGGCGGGTCGGTGACGGGGGACAATGCGGCGACCTTGCTGGCGGTCGAGAATGTCGACGGCGCGCTGGTCGGCGGCGCGAGCCTGACCGCCGCGAAGTTCGTGCCGATCATCGAGGCGGCGGCGGGGTTGTAACGCCGGGAGGCCACCGTCGCCCCAGCGAAGGCTGGGGCCTTTTGCGGCGGATCGGTATGGCCGCCAAAGATCCCAGCCTTCGCTGGGATGACGGTTGGGGGCTGGTCGTCAGCCCGAATACCGCCCCTTCAACATCCGATACGCCGCGCGCAGGGCATAGGCATCACCCCCCTTGGGCCGCCCCGGCTTGGCCGAGGGCCGCCAGGCGAACACGTCCAGATGCGCCCAGGCCGTTTCCTTGGGCACGAAGCGTCGCAGGAACAGCGCCGCCGTGATCGCGCCCGCGAAGCCGCCGTCCGGGGCATTGACCATGTCGGCGATGTCGGACTTCAACATCTCGTCATAACCGTCCCAGAGCGGCAGGCGCCACACCGGGTCCTCCTCTGCGACACCCGCCGCCAGCAGGTCCGCCGCCAGCGCCTCGTCATCGGTGAACAACGGCGGCAGGTCCGGCCCCAGCGCCACGCGCGCCGCGCCGGTCAGGGTCGCGAAGTCGAGGATCAGCTCGGGCTTCTCCTCGCCCGCGCGGGTCAGCGCGTCGCCCAGGATCAGGCGACCTTCGGCATCGGTATTGGTATTCTCGACCGTCAGACCTTTGCGGGTCTTCAGCACGTCGCCCGGGCGGAAGGACGCGCCCGACACGGCATTCTCGACCGCCGGGATCAGCAAATGGAGCCGCACCGGCAGCCTCGCCGCCATCACCAGCCCAGCCAGCGCCAAGGCGTGGGCCGCGCCGCCCATGTCCTTTTTCATAAGCCGCATGCCCGCCGACGGCTTGATGTCGAGCCCGCCGGTGTCGAAGCACACGCCCTTGCCGACGATGGCGATGCGCGGGTGCGCGGGATCGCCCCAGTTCAGTTCGATCAGGCGCGGGGCGCGATCGCGCGTGGCGGCCTGTCCGACGGCGTGGACCATCGGGTAATCGCGCGCCAGCGCCTCGCCCGCCGTCACGGTGACGGCCGCGCCATGACGACGGGCCAGCGTTTCCGCCTCCGCCTCCAGTTCCGCGGGGCCGAGATCGCCCGCGCCGCTATTGACCAGATCGCGGACCAGCGCGGTGGCGGCGGCGATGCGGATCACCTCGTCACGATGCGCCAAGTCGCGGGTCAGAAGCACGCGCGGCGCGGCGTCCTCGGCCTTGCGATAGCGGGTGAACCGGTACTGGCCGAGCAGCCAGCCCAGCGCATTGGCCCCGACCTCCGCGCCGTCGAGGCGATAGCAGCCCTCTGGCAAGGTTTCGGCCAGCCTGGCCAGCGCCCAGGGCGATTCGGGATCGCTCATGCCCGCGACCATCGCGATCCCGTCCTCATGGGGAAGGAGGAGGTGCGTGTTGGGCTTGGCGGCGAAACGCTGGGCGGTAGCCAGCGCGCGGATCGATGCCGTCTGACGGTTCAGCCAGCCGTCGAAGGCGTCGGCGGTCAGCAACGTGATCGTCCGCGCGGGCTGTCCGCGATCGGGTTGGAGCAGGGGGGCGAAATCCGTCACTGGGCGGGGCTCACGAGGAATTGTTCGATCCTTCCGTTCGTCCCCGGTTCGGCATATGTGCTGATCCTGAGGCTGCGGTTCGGGTAGGTGACGCGATAGGAACGGTTGACGAAGCCGCCGCGCAGCCGCGTCTTGCCCACCTGTTCGATCTTCGTCGGCGCGCCGAGCGGCGACAGGCTGGTTCGATAATCCGCCATGGTCGCGGGCGTGAAATAATAGGCGGCGTCCTCGGTCAGAAGCGCCCGGTCGAGTTGGCCCGTCTGAAGCTGGAGATAAATCCGCTTCGTCCGATCGAGCGCGGCGGCATCCTCGACATTCGCCCTGGGGGCGGGGAGGACGATGTCCGAAAGGCCCTTGGCGATCCGGTCATGGGCGTCGGCGAACCAGGCATTGACGGCGACCACCACGGCGGCCTTGTCGTCGGGATAGACGATATTCTCGGTCAGGAAGCCGACCGCCTCGCCGCTATGTTCGACCATGCGGCGTCCATTGTCATTGCCGACCCCGACGCCCAGCCCGTAATTGGTGTTGGAGCCGTCGGTCAGCTTGACCGGGTTTTCCTGCTCGGCCCAGTCCTGGGGCGGCAACAGGCTGCGGTTGATCCGCGCGACGTCCCATTTGGCCAGGTCTTCCGGCGACATGGCGAGTTCGCCCGCCGCATAGAGCCAGCCGGGGGCGGCGGGCGTCTCGACCCGGACGGGGCCGAGCGCGTGGCGCAGATAGCCCTGGGGGAAGCCGGGGCCGACCGCCTTGTCCTGATCGACCGCCCGCATGCCGAGCGGGCGGAATACCCTTGCCTGGAGGAAGTCGAGCAGCGGCTGGCCAGACAGTTTCTCGACGATCATGCCCGCCACGACATAGCCGGTGTTGGAATATTGCCACTGGGCACCGGGCTGGAAATCCAGCGGTGCCTTGGCCCAGCGGTCGACGATGCCCTGCGGGCTGGTCGGGGTCGCCATCGCCCTGAAGCTGTAATCCTGCGGCCAATAGTCGCGCAGGCCCGAGGTGTGGCTGAGCAACTGGCGAATGGTGATCCTGTCGCCATCGGTGATGCCGGGGATGTATTTCGAAACGGTGTCGTCCAGCGACAGCTTGCCTTCGTCCGCCAGCAGCAGGATCGCGGCGGCGGTGAACTGCTTCGAGACGGAGGCGATCTGATAGGGGAGTTTCGGGTCGGCGGGGCCGGTCTGCCCTTCGAACTGCTTGCCGTACGCCTTGGCGAGCACGACCTTGCCGCCGCGCACCACCGCGATCGAGGCGGAGGGGACGCCGGTGTCCGCCAGCGTCTTTTGCACCAGGGCATCGATCTTCTGGGTTTCCGCCGGGGTAAGCGCCTGGGCGAGCAGCGGGGCGGGGGCGATGAAGGCGATCGCCGCCAGCAATGTCGGGTATCTCATGCGGGCAAGGAAGCAGGTTTGTGCGGGTGGTGCAACGGGTTCGGAGCGTGCGCTTCGACTTCGCTCAGCGTGAACGGTAGTTGGAACGGACCCCCTCGCGCGTTCGGCCTGAGCGAAGTGTGGGAGGAATGCCCCTCCACCACCGCTCTGCGGCGGTTCCCCTCCCCAAGCAGAGCTTGGGGAGGAATTGGGATACCCGGCGGACCGACAGGCCCCAATCCTCCCCAAGCTTGGCTTGGGGAGGGGGACCGCTCGCGTCAGCGAGTGGTGGAGGGGCGGGGCAACGCCCGTGACGATCGGTTATGGATGCTCATGCGTTTCCGGTGACGGGAACGCCGTACAGGTCGTGGTCGTCCGCATCCTCGATCGCGACCGGCACGATGTCGCCGACCGTCAGATGCCCGGCGTCGCGCAGGAAGACCTCGCCATCGATCTCCGGTGCATCGGCCTGGGACCGGCCGGTCGCGCCGCCTTCTTCGTCCACCGCGTCGATGATGACCGGCAGGGTGCGCCCTACCTTCGCGGCCAGCTTGGCGGCGGAGATCGCGGCGGTCTTTTCCATGATCCGCGCGTAACGCTCTTCCTTCACCGCCTCGGGGACGTGATCGGGCAGGGCATTGGCGGCGGCGCCCTCGACGGGCTCGAAGCGGAAGGCGCCGACCCGGTCGAGTTGCGCCTCGTCCAGCCAGTCGAGCAGATATTCGAAATCCTCCTCCGTCTCGCCGGGGAAGCCGACCACGAAGGTCGAGCGGATCGCGATGTCGGGGCAGATGTCGCGCCACTGGTGGATGCGCTGGAGCACCTTTGCGTCGTTGCCGGGACGCTTCATGCGGCGAAGCACGGACGGCGCGGCATGCTGGAACGGAATGTCCAGATAGGGCAGCACCAGTCCTTCCGCCATCAGCGGGATCACCTGATCCACATGCGGATAGGGATAGACGTAATGGAGACGCACCCATGGCGCGATCTTGCCGAGTTCACGGGCAAGGTCGGTCATGTGCGGCACGACCTCCTGCCCCTTCCACATCCGCGGCTCCTTGCGGATGTCGATCCCGTAGGCCGAGGTGTCCTGGCTGATGACCAGCAGCTCGCGCGTGCCAGCCGCGACCAGCTTTTCCGCCTCGCGCAGGATCGCGTCGGGGCGGCGGCTGACCAGATCACCACGGAGCGACGGGATGATGCAGAAGCTGCACCGGTGGTTGCATCCCTCCGAAATCTTCAGATAGCTATAGTGACGCGGCGTCAGCTTGAGCCCCGCATCGGGGATCAGGTCGATATAGGGCGACAGGTTCGCGGGCGCGGCGGCGTGGACCGCCTCCACCACCTGCTCATATTCATGCGCGCCGGTGATCGCGAGCACGTCGGGGAAGCGGGTGCGGATCGCCTCGGCTTCCTTGCCCATGCATCCGGTCACGATGACGCGACCATTTTCCTTGATCGCCTCGCCGATCGCCTCCAGGCTTTCCTCCTTGGCGGAGTCGAGAAAGCCGCAGGTGTTGACCAGCACGACGTCCGCCCCGGTATAGTCGGGTGACATCTGATAGCCATCGGCGCGAAGCTGGGTCAGGATGCGTTCGCTGTCGACCAGATTCTTGGGACAGCCGAGCGAGACCATGCCGACGCGCGGCGGAGTGGGGAGTTTGGTTGCCATGGGATACGCGCGCACATAGTCCAGATCGGACCGCTTTTCCAGATGTGCTTGCGCCAGGTGGTCGACAGGCCCCCGCGATCCCGGCATGAGGGGGGCGGTTTCACGAAGGTTAAATTGGCGATGCTGGCGATCGGATTGATGTCGGGAACCTCGCTGGACGGCGTGGACGCCGCGCTGGTCGAGACGGATGGCGAGGCGCTGGTGCGTCCGGTCGCCTTTCGTTCCGAAACCTATTCGGACGGCGCGCGCGCCGAACTGGCGGAGGCGACCGCGATGGCGCTGACCTTCGATCGCCCGCGTGCCAGCCCGCCCATCGTCGCGGCGGGCGACCTGATCGTACGAACCCATGCGATGGTCGTGCAGAAGCTGCTGCGCGACGCGGGTGTCGAGGCGGGGCGGGTCGACGTCGTCGGTTTCCACGGCCAGACCGTGGCGCACCGCCCCGATCGCGGCTGGACCTGGCAGATCGGTGACGGACAGGCGCTGGCCGATGCCACGGGAATCGTCACCGTGTCCGACTTCCGCTCCGCCGATGTCGCGGCGGGCGGGCAGGGGGCGCCGCTGATCCCGGTCTATCATGCGGCACTCGCTACCGAACTGAAAAAGCCGGTCGCCATCCTCAATCTTGGCGGGGTCGCCAACATTACCTGGGTCGGCCGCGACGGAGCGCTGGTCGCGTTCGACACCGGGCCTGCCAACGGCCTGATCGATAGCTGGATGGAGGCGGAGACCGGCCAGCGTTACGACGCGGACGGCGCGTTGGCGGCGACGGGGCGGGTCGAGCCGAGCGTGCTGGACACGATGATGGACAATGGCTGGTTCGATCTGGCCCCGCCCAAGTCGCTCGACCGCAACGACTTCACCATCCAGCCGGCGCGGGGCCTGTCGGCGGCGGACGGGGCGGCGACACTGACCGCCTTCACCGCGCGGACGGTCGCGCGGGCGCTGGATCACCTGCCTGAGCGGCCCCGGCGACTTCTGGTTGCGGGCGGCGGGCGGCACAATGCGACCATGCTGCGGATGATCGGGCAGGAAACCGGACTGACGCCCGAGCCGACCGATGCGCTGGGCTGGAACGGCGACGCGATGGAGGCCGAGGGTTTCGCCTATATGGCGGTACGGCGGCTGAACGAGCGCCCGATCAGCTTTCCGGGTACGACCGGTGTGGCGCAGGCGATGACCGGCGGCGTGATCCACCGGCCAGCCGCCAACTGACCGTCTTTTCCTCGCGCGTCCGCGTAGGGCGAAGCTCGATCCCCCTAGCAATCAGCGGGCGACATAGGCGTCGATCAGCGCGCCGACATAATCGGGCTTGTCGCTGGTCAATTCGGGCGCGGCGCGGCCCTTGCCATAGATGAAGCCGTAGATCGGATAGGTGGAACTGCCCAACCCGTCCGAGTCGCGGAACCAGACCTTCACCTCGCTCCAGTCATTGGCGGGGGAAACGTCGAACAACGTCACATCCTGTTCGGCATGGCCGCGCTCGCCATTCTGGATCGACCAATTGGCGTGGGTCAGCATCAGCACCCGATCCTCGACCACGCGGCTGACCACCGCGACATGGCCCAGCGGCAGGCGGCTGGTCTTTTCGAAGACGACGACCGCGCCGACACGGGGGCTATGCCCGCGCGGATATTTGCCTTCCGCTTGGTTCCACCAGGTCCAGGCGTCGCCATAGATGGAAATGCCGGAAGCCTCGCGCGCGAAAGGCACGCATTGCCCGACATAATCGAGCAGCGATCGCGCTTCGGCCGACACGGCGACCGTCAGTGCGCAGAGCGAGAGGACTGCTTTGGACACCAGGGCTTTCATGACGATCACGCTAAACCCGGCGGATTAATCGTGCACTGTTCAAGATGGTTAACGGGCCGGTAGATCGCCCGGCCGAGTGTTTCGCGCGACGGGCGGACAGCGCGGGGCTGGTCGCCGCTAGCCGCGTCGTGCGCTCGCCCGCGCCTCCAGCAAATCCCAGAGTACGCGATGCTGGACGAGCAACTGAGTCGCGCCGAAACCGCGCGCCCGTGCCAGGCCCAGCGTCGCCGCCTCTTCCTCGGTCATGTCGAGCAACGGTTCGGGCAACTGGTTGACGGGGGCGGACAGGCCGAAGCGGCGGGCGGCCTGGTCCAGAAGCTGCCGGATGGTCCGCCAGTCGAGGATCAGCGCACAGACCGCGCCGGTCGCGCATCCGCGACGATCCGAATTGGCGAGCATCTCCAGTGTCTGGCGCAACTGGGTCAGCGCCGCATCGGTCTGTGCCTGACCCGGTGTCGAGGGAAGCGGGCCCGCCGCCGAGGTCAGGTTGGCGAGAAAGGCCCGCTCATGGGCGAAGGCGTTGGACGACTGGATCAACCAGGGCAGCGTTTCGATCTGGATGCCGCGCGCCATGGCGTAGTCGATCATGCTCGGATGATTGCCATGGACCGCGCACACCGCATGAACCGCATCGGTCAGGTCATGCAGCCGCGCCTGCGGCAGAAGCAGCGACTGGACATGAGGATGCCCCGCGCTACCCGAGCGCGCCAGGATCGCCCGGATATCACCCCGCCGATCGTTCTGAATGTCGAATGCGATGGTCGCCGCCATGTCCGTTCCGATAATGTGCGGAGTATGACGACGGGGATCATCTCCTCGTGCCGTGCCCGCCCGAACGGTCTAATCAAATTTCGTTAATAGCGGGTTTACGAAGAATTTCTGACCGAAACGGCGACTCTTCGCGCAGCATCTGGCGATCCTGTCCGACCGGATCGGATCGCGCTTGCCCGATCGCCGCGCCGTCGCGATAACGCGCGGCGACGCGCCGGGACCGATCCGGCGAATATGGGTCTGGAGTGGTATGAATGCGCAAATGGGTGCTCGGTCTGGCGCTGGCCTCGGTCGGGGCGTCGGTCACATCAGGAATGGGGGCACCGGCCATGGCCGCTGAGCCGGAAAAGCAGGGCGAACTGACGCTGAAGCGTGTCTTCGGCAGCCCGGACCTGTCGGGGTCGCAACCGCGCGGGCTACGCCTGTCGCCCGACGGAACGCTGTTGACCTCGCTGCGCCCGCGCGCCGACGAGCGTGAGCGGCTCGACCTCTGGGCGCGCGACACCCGCACCGGCGAGGAGCGGATGCTGGTCGATTCGAAGAGGGTCGGCTCGGGTGCCGAACTGTCCGAGGCGGAGAAGATGCAGCGCGAGCGCGCGCGCATCGGCGGGTCGAAGGGCATCGTCGCCTATGACTGGGCCCCCGACGGCAAGTCGATCCTGGTGCCGCTGGACGGTGACCTCTATCTCGCCGGGCTGGACGGTACGGTCCGTCGCCTGACCAACACGCCGGGCGGCGAACTGAACCCGATCGTCAGCCCCAAGGGCGGTTTCGTCAGCTTCGTGCGCGATCAGAATCTTTGGGCCATGCCGCTGGGTGGCGGCGAGGCGCGCGCCTTGACCACCGAGGGCGGGGGCACCGTGCATTTCGGCGAGGCGGAGTTCGTCGCGCAGGAGGAAATGCACCGCTTCACCGGCTATTGGTGGAGCCCGGATGAACGCTACATCGCGGTCGAACGCTTCGACGAGGCGCCGGTCAAGGTCGCGGTCCGCGCCGCCATCGGCGCGGCGGGCACCAAGGTCTATGAACAGCGCTATCCGGCGGCGGGCACGCCCAATGCGCTGGTCGATCTCTACGTCATGAAGGCGGACGGGTCGGGTCGGGTAAAGGTCGATCTGGGCAGCGATCCCGACATCTATCTGGCGCGCGTCGACTGGACGCCGGACGGCTCGGCGATGCTGGTCCAGCGGCAGAGCCGCGACCAGAAACGGCTCGACATGCTGCGCGTCGATCCGACCACCGGCAAGTCCAAGCTGGTCTTCACCGAGCGTTCGGGTGAGCGGAGTTGGCTGAACCTGTCCGACGCCTATCGCCCGATGAAGGATGGCGGCCTGATCTGGCGGTCGGAGCGGGACGGCTATGGCCATCTCTATCGCTTCGCGAACGGTAAATGGACGCAACTGACCAAGGGGCCGTGGGTGGTCACCAACCTGGTCGGCGTGGACGAGGCGAAAGGGCGGCTCTATTTCACCGGCCTGAAGGACGATGTGCTCGAACAGCATGTCTACGCCGTCGATATCGCCAAGCCGAACGTCATCACCCGCCTGACCGAGCGCGGCTATACCAACAGTGCGTCGATGGACTCGTCGGCCAGCCGCTTCATCGTCTCGCGCTCCAGCCCGAGCCAGCCGACCCAGGTCTATCTCGCCGACACGAGCGGCAAGCGGCTAAGCTGGATCAACGAGAACGCCATCGTCGCGGGGCATCCCTATGCGCCCTATCTCGCCAGCCACCGGGAGACCCAGTTCGGCACGATCAAGGCCGATGACGGCACGACGCTCTATTGGGAGATGATCACCCCCAAGCTGGAACCGGGCAAGCGCTATCCCGTCTTCTTCCAGCATTATGGCGGCCCCGGCACCGGCCAGCAGGTCACGCGCGGCTGGCAGGGGGCTCTGCCGCAATATCTGGTCGATCAGGGATGGATCTTCTTCCAGATCGACAATCGCGGCTCCTATAATCGCGGCAAGGCGTTCGAGGATGCCATCTACCACGCGATGGGCACGGTCGAGGTCGCCGATCAGTTGGCGGGGGCCAATTATCTGAAGAGCCTGCCCTTCGTCGATGCGGGCCGGATCGCGACCTATGGCTGGTCTTATGGCGGCTATATGTCGATCAAGATGCTGGAGAAGACCCCGGGCGTCTATGCCGCCGCCGTGTCGGGCGCGCCGGTGACCGACTGGCAGCTTTACGATACCCATTATACCGAACGCTATCTGGGCGACCCGCGCACCGATCCGCAAAGCTATGCGACCTCGCAAGGGATCACGGATGCGGCCAATATCCGCGATCCGTTGATGCTGATCCACGGCATGGCCGACGACAATGTCTTCCTCGACAATGCCACCGCCTTCGCGGCCGAGATGCAGAAGACGGATACGCCGTTCGAGATGATGCTCTATCCCGGCCAGACCCACCGCGTCGGCGGGCCCGGCGTGTCGGAGCATCTGTGGCACACGATCCTGAACTTCCTGAACCGGACGGTGAAGGACAAGCCTGCGAACTAATCCCGATCCTCCCCGGCACGGGGAGGGGGACCATGCGAAGCATGGTGGAGGGGGATTGCCGCAAGTGACGTCCTCGGTGGCGGCCCCCCCTCCGTCAGCGCTCGCGCGCTGCCACCTCCCCGTAACGGGGAGGATTTAGGATATGCACATGGCATTTCTGAAAACCTTCCACCTCTGGCCGTTCCTCGACACACTGGTCAGCTATCTGACGGCGTTCGTGCTGGGCACCGTGATCGGGGCGGAGCGGCAATATCGCCAGCGCACGGCAGGGCTGCGGACCAATGCGCTGGTGGCGATCGGCGCGGCGGCGTTCGTCGATCTGGGACAGCGGCTGGGCGGCGATGTCGAGTCGATCCGCATCATCGCCTATGTCGTGTCCGGCATCGGCTTCCTGGGCGCGGGCGTCATCATGAAGGAGGGGATGAACGTCCGCGGGCTGAACACCGCGGCGACCCTCTGGTGCTCGGCGGCGGTGGGCTCGATCGCGGGTAGCGACATGGTGGCGGAGGCGGTGTTGCTGACCTTCGTGGTCCTGCTCGCCAATACCGCGCTGCGGCCGCTGGTCGACGCGATCAACCGCATTCCGGTGGAGGGGCGGCATGTCGAGGCGACCTACTCGGTTAGCCTGACCACCGTCGCGGCGCAGGCCGGGCCGGTCGGCGACATGCTGGTCGAGCATCTGGAGCGCGCCGGATTGCCCGTCGCGGAACTGGAGACGGAGGAACTGGGCGAGGATCAGGTGACGGTCACCGCCACCCTGACCAGCACCATCATCGAGGCGAGCGAACTCGACCGCATCACCGACCATTTCCAGTCGGTCCACGCGATATCCCACGCCACCTGGGCGGCGAGTACGCATGATTGACTCCAAGTCCGTCACCCCAGCGAAGGCTGGGGCCCTTCTCCGCATAGGCTGACCGATGGCGGGCTGGGTCTACATGATGACCAACAAGCCTGACGGCGTGCTCTATATCGGCGTAACCGCGCATCTCGCGGCGCGCATTCACCAGCATCGCACCGATAGAGGCGCGGAATTCTGTCGCCGTTATGGCCTGCATCGACTGGTCTATGCCGAGGAGCATGATCGGATCGACGATGCCATCGCTCGCGAGAAAGCCATGAAGGCGTGGAAGCGGGAATGGAAGGTTCGGTTGATCGAGAGCATCAATCCTGAGTGGGACGACCTCTTCGACCGACTGGCCTGAGGCGAGAGGCCCCAGCGAAGGCTGGGGCCTTTGGCGATAATCACCCCTAAACCCCCGCTTGCCCCGCGCAAACGCGCACTTTTCGCAAAGTTGGTGGACGCGTCCGCGCAATGACGCTACCGGCTCACGCTTCCGAGTGGAGGGTTGAATGGGTTATCGCGTGGTGGTCGCCGGGGCTTCGGGCAATGTCGGCCGGGAAATGCTCAACATTCTGGCGGAGCGGGAATTCCCGATCGACGAACTGGCGGTCGTCGCCTCGTCGCGCAGCCAGGGCGACCAGATCGAATATGGTGAAACCGGCAAGATGCTCACCATCAAGAATATCGAGCATTTCGATCCCGCCGGTTGGGACATCGCGCTGTTCGCCATCGGCAGCGACGCGACCAAAATCTATGCGCCGAAATTCGCCGCCGCGGGCTGCGTCGTGATCGACAATTCGTCGCTCTACCGCATGGACCCGGACGTGCCGCTGATCGTGCCGGAGGTGAACCCGGACGCGATCGACGGCTACAAGGCCCGGAACATCATCGCCAACCCCAATTGCTCGACCGCGCAGATGGTCGTGGCGCTCAAGCCGTTGCACGACAAGGCGACGATCAAGCGCGTCGTCGTCGCCACCTATCAGTCGGTGTCGGGCGCGGGCAAGGCGGGCATGGACGAGCTGTTCGAGCAGAGCCGCAACATCTTCGTCGGCGACCCCGCCGAGCCCAAGAAGTTCACCAAGCAGATCGCCTTCAACGTGATCCCGCATATCGACAGCTTCCTGGACGACGGCTCGACCAAGGAAGAGTGGAAGATGGTGGCCGAGACCAAGAAGATCCTCGACCCCAAGGTGAAGGTCACCGCCACCTGTGTCCGCGTGCCTGTGTTCGTCGGCCATTCCGAAGCGCTGAACATCGAGTTCGAGAACGAGATTTCGGCCCAGGAAGCCCAGGACGTCCTGCGCGAAGCCCCCGGCGTCATGCTGGTCGATAAGCGTGAGGACGGCGGATATGTCACACCGGTCGAGTGCGTCGGCGACTTCGCCACCTTCATCAGCCGCGTGCGCGAGGACTCGACGGTCGATAACGGCCTGTCGCTGTGGTGCGTGTCGGACAATCTGCGGAAAGGTGCCGCGCTGAACGCGGTGCAGATCGCCGAACTTCTCGGCCGTCGTCACCTGAAGAAGGGCTGACGTAAAACTCCTCCCCGGCAACGGGGAGGGGGACCATGCGCAGCATGGTGGAGGGGGCTCTCCGCAAGGAATGCCCTATGAGGAAGCCCCCCTCCGTCAGCGCTCGCGCGCTGCCACCTCCCCGTATCGGGGAGGAATGCTTCACCGACCCATATAGAGCCCCGGCCGGTGCCAGGCGAACAGGATCAGGCTGATCGCCGCCGCGCTGATCGCGGACCACATCATCTGCACCCCCGATACGACCGGGATCGCCATCGCCAGGATGAACACGTCGAGCGCGACCTGGGTCATCCCCATATTCCACCCGCGCTTGCGATAGAGCCAGATGGTGATGACGCCCGTCCCGCCGACCCCGGCCTGATGCCGGGCCAGTGCCAAGATGCCCATGCCGATCACGGTGCCGCCGACCAAAGCGGCAAAGGCGGGATGGACGGTATCGACATGCACCGAGACGCGGGTGATGGCCGAGGCCGCACCGATCCCGATATTGACCAGCACCGTCTTTACCGCGAACCGCGCGCCCATCACCTTGTGCGCGAACAGGAAGAAGGGGATGTTGACCAGCGTGAACAACACGCCCGCAGGCAGCGGGATCAGATAGGACAGGAGCAGCGCGACGCCCGCGATACCCCCGGTCACCAGCCCCGCCGCCTTCAGGAACACCAGCCCCACGATCAACAGCGTGACGCCGATGAAGATCGCATAGGCATCCTCCAGCAGGCTGTGCGGACGCCCGATCGGGCTGGGGGGAAGGGTGGTGGCGGGGGAGGCGTTGGCTGCGGTCATCGAGGGTCCGGTTATGGGTCCGGCATCCGCTCCCGATCATCCTGCTTCTCGTGGCAGGCCCATGCCTTATCGCAAAGCATCGCCGCCGCCAATCGGGCTATCGGACGATCAGCCAGCCGATCCCGACGATCACCGCCAGCGCATAGAGCCCGCCCTGCGCACGCAGCAGATAGCTGGCCCCCAAGACGCCGGTCGCCGCCAGCGCACAGGCCGCAACCCGGTCGGCGGCGATCCATTCCAGCACGATCAGCGCACCCGCCAGATTGGCGGCCGCGTTGATCGCGATCCAGAGATAGGAGGGCAGCACCCCGATCGATCCCCAGATCGGCAGCTTGATCGTCGCGAAGCCGCGCATCGTGCCGGGAAACAGATCGGCGGCCAGGTGAAAGCCGACCCCGAAGCCCAACCCCGCCGCGACGCCCCAGGTGCGGATGTCGAACAGCGCGACATAGAAGGGCAGGATGCTGTGGATCAGCGCACTGCGATGCTGAAGCTGCAACGGCGTATCCAGGTCGGGCAGCTTGGTCCCCGCCGCCGTCGCGACGGCGACGGTCGCGATCAGGACCCAGGGCCCGCTCCCCCCGGCAAAGGCCAGGACGACTGCGATCAACAGGAAAAGCGAGGCTGCCATTCATGGCGGCTAGCTATTTGTACCCCTTTTGTCCATGCCCGCGACTCGTGGATTTCTGCGGAAAATCCATGGAATCCCATAGGTCTTGGACCGTCTTGGTGAGGCGTGATGGGAAGGGCGGGGATGGCCGCATCGGATCAAGACGTGCACATCCCGCGCGATCCGATTAGGAGACTGGCCGATTAGGAGGCTGGCGTACCGCTTGCCTATCGGAGACCTGAGCCTTGGCCGACACCACCCCCGAAACCCGCTTCTTCGACAGCTTCGATGGAACTCCGATCGCGTGGCGCGAAATGGGGGAGGGGCGGCCCGTCGTGCTGATCCACGGCTACTTCTCCGACGCCTATACCAACTGGATCCGCTACGGCCATGCCGCCGCGATCGCGGCCAAGGGCTACCGGGTCATCATGCCCGATCTTCGTGCGCATGGGGAAAGCGGCAAGCCGCACGACCCCGCCGCCTATCCGAAGGACGCGCTGACCAGCGACGGCCACGCGCTGGTCGAGCATCTGGGGCTGACCGATTATGATCTGGGCGGCTATTCGCTGGGCGCGCGGACGGTCAGTCGGATGCTCGCGACGGGCGCGGAGCCGGGCAAGGCGATCTTCGCAGGGATGGGGTTGGAGGGGCTGCTCCATACCGACCGGCGGGTCGAGCATTTCACCAATATCCTGACCCGGCTGGGCGAGCATAAGCGTGGCAGCCCGGAATGGATGGCGGAGGCGTTCCTGAAGACCACCGGGGGCGATCCGGTGGCGCTGCTCCATATCCTCCAGACCTTTGCCGATACGCGGTTGTCGGCGATCCAGGGGTTCGACCTGCCTGCGCTGGTCGTGGCGGGTGTCGACGATTTCGACAATGGAGCGGCGGTCGACCTGGCCGAGGCGCTGCCGCGTGGCCGCTATGTCGAGATTCCCGGCAACCATATGAGTTCGGTGACGAAACCGGAGCTGGGTACGGCGATCGCGCAGTTCCTGACCGCTTGACGGCGGCGGGCAAAGCCGCGCAACTGCACGCCATCCGCCCCGTTTCGAGGGGCCATCAGAATTTGAGGGGGATAGCATGATCCGTTCCGCCATTTCCGGCACCGTGCTGGCGTTCCTGCTGGCCGGTGCCGCCCAGGCGCAGACCAGCACGGCGACGCCACAGGCCGTGCAAGCGCCCGCGACACCCGCCGCCGCCGATGCCTTCGTCGCGGAAGCCGAGAAGACGCTGGCCGAAAAGTCGGTGGGGGCACAGCAGGTCGCGTGGGTCAATGCGACCTATATCACCGACGATACCGATGCGCTGGCCGCCGCTTCGGGGGCGGAGATGACCGATCTGGCCGTCCGCTATGGCCTCGGCGCGGCGCGTTATCAGGCGGTGCCGGGCCTGTCCTACGACACCAAGCGCAAGCTGGACCTGCTCCGCGGCGGCATCACCCTGCCTGCCCCGACAACGCCGGGTGCGGCGGCGCAACTCTCCACCCTGACGACGCGCATGTCCTCCTCCTATGGCAAGGGCAAGGGCGTGCTGAACGGCCAGCCGATCAACGGATCGGATATCGAGGCCGCGATGGGCAGCGAGCGCGATCCCGCCAAGCTGAAAGAGATGTGGGTAAGCTGGCACGACAATGTCGGCGCCCCGATGCGCGCCGACTATGCGCAGATGACCGGGCTCGCCAACCAGGGGGCCAGGGAACTGGGCTATGCCGATGCGGGCGCGCTGTGGCGCTCGGGCTATGACATGTCGCCGGAGCAGTTTGCGCAGCTGACCGACAAGATCTGGGGCGAGCTGGAGCCGCTCTACAAGGCGCTGCACACCTATGTCCGTTGGAAGCTGAACGAAAAATATGGCGATACGGTGCAGGCCAGGACCGGCCCGATCCGCGCCGACCTGCTTGGCAATATGTGGGCGCAGGAATGGGGCAATATCTACGACCTGGTCGCGCCCAAGGGTGCGGGCGATGTCGGCTTCGACACCGGCGATCTGCTCAAGGCCAAGGGCTATGATGCGATCAAGATGGTCAAGGCGGGCGAGGGCTTCTATTCCTCGCTGGGCTTCGCGCCCCTGCCGCAGAGTTTCTGGCAGCGTTCGCAGATCGTGAAGCCCGCCGACCGCGAGGTCATCTGCCACGCCTCGGCCTGGGACATCGACAATCTGGACGATATCCGGATCAAGATGTGCACGAAGGTGAATGCCGACGACTTCGTGACGATCCACCACGAACTCGGCCACAACTATTACCAGCGCGCGTACAAGGGGCAGCCCTTTCTCTACAAGAACGGCGCGAATGACGGTTTCCACGAGGCGATCGGCGACACCGTCGCCCTGTCGATCACGCCCGATTACCTCGTGAAGATCGGCCTGCTCGATCCGGCACGCGTGCCGAGTGCCGACAAGGATATCGGGCTGCTGCTGCGTCAGGCGATGGACAAGGTCGCGTTCCTGCCCTTCGGCCTGTTGATCGACAAATGGCGCTGGGGCGTGTTTTCGGGGCAGATTCCGGCGGGCCAGTATCAGGCGGGCTGGGACGCGCTGCGGCTGAAATATCAGGGCGTGGTGCCGCCGGTGGCGCGCGATGAGACCAAATTCGATCCGGGCGCGAAGTACCACATCCCGGCGGGCGTGCCCTATGCCCGCTATTTCCTGGCGCGGGTGCTCCAGTTCCAGTTCTACAAGGCGGCGTGCGACCAGGCCGGGTGGAAGGGGCCGCTGCACCGCTGTTCCTTCTATGGGAACAAGGCGGTCGGCGAGAAGCTGAACGCGATGCTGGCGATGGGCCAGTCCAAGCCCTGGCCGGATGCGCTCCAGGTCTTCACCGGCAGCCGCGAGATGTCGGGCAAGGCGCTGGTCGAATATTTCGCGCCGTTGAAGGCGTGGCTCGACCAGCAGAACAAGGGCAAGCCGCAGGGTTGGTGATTTTGCGGGTGGAGGGCGCGGGGTACGTCACCTACCCCTCCACCACTTGCTGACGCGAGCGGTTCCCCTCCCCATCGGGAATGGGGAGGATTGAGGAAGGCCGAACTCATTCCTCCCCAAGCTCGCTTGAGGAGGGGGACCGCCGCGAAGCGGTGGTGGAGGGGCCGGGTCGCGAGCGGTGACACCCCTCCGTCAGTCTTGTGGCCTGCCACCTCGCCTTGCAGGCGAGGAAGATTTGCCTCTCCAGGTCCGTTCAGCCTGAGCGAAGTCGAAGGCGTAAAGATATACACCCGTCATCCCAGCGAAGGCTGGGATCTTAGGCAGCTACATCCAGCAATCGAAAAAGGCCCCAGCCTGCGCTGGGGCGACGGCCTTTTGGACGGCCTCACCGTTTAGCCTACGACTTCGCTCAGGCTGAACGGGGCGGGCGATTCAGCGTTGCTCGCCGTTCTCATCCCCATCCCGCCGGGACGTGCTGCCCTTCAGCGACAATAACGCGGCCGTCAGCCCGGCCGCCGCCGCCAGGCTCCCGAGGATCGACGCGACCCCCCATTTGCCTCCGACCCGGTCCAGCCCATGCTTGCCCAGAACGGGAGCAGGCGCGGCCGTGATCGCGGCGGGTTTGCGGGGAGGGGCCTTGCGCGGCGCGGTGCGCTTGGTTGGGCGGGGCCTTGGGCTTGGCCGCCGGCTTTGGCGCTTCGGGAGCAGCGCCTTCCGCCTCTTCGGCAGCCGGGGGCGTGACCGGTTCTTCGGTCGCAACGTCCGCCTTGGGGGCGGCGCGTTTGCGAGGCGAAGGGGTGCCCGCCGCCTTGGGCGTGGCGCGGCGGCGGGGCGGACGTGGCTTTTTCGGGTCCATGGTGTCGACCATCGCAAAATCCCCTTCGGTTCGTGGCCGTAACGCTTGCGCCTGCCCCCGGTTTCTTATCCGCTTGCCGATCAGCGGAAGGGCGGCTCGTTGAATGCGCGCAGCTTGCGGCTGTGCAGCTTGTTGCCCTCCAGGCGGAGTTGCTCGCAGGTTTCGATGCCGATCCGCATATGCTCGCTGATCGCGCGCTCGTAGAAGCGGTTGGCCTGTCCCGGCAGCTTCAATTCGCCATGCAGCGGCTTGTCCGACACGCAGAGCAATGTCCCGTACGGCACGCGGAAGCGATAGCCCTGCGCCGCGATCGTCGCGGACTCCATGTCGATCCCGACCGCGCGGCTGAGCGAGAAGCGCAAGGCCGACTTGGAATAGCGCAATTCCCAGTTGCGGTCGTCGGTGGTCACGATCGTGCCGGTGCGCAACCGGCGCTTCAACTCGTCGCCCGACTGGCCCGAGACGATCTCCGCCGCCTTGGCGAGCGCGACCTGCACCTCGGCGATGGCGGGCACCGGGATTTCGGGGGGGAGCACATCGTCCAGCACATGGTCGTCGCGCAGGTACGCATGGGCGAGCACATAGTCGCCGATCCGCTGACTGGGGCGCAGGCCGCCGCAATGGCCGATCATCAGCCATGCCTCGGGCCGCATCACCGCGAGGTGGTCGCAGATCGTCTTGGCGTTGGACGGCCCGACGCCGATATTGACCAGCGTGATGCCGGTGCCATCCTTGGCGACCAGGTGATAGGCGGGCATCTGGTGCCGCCGCCACGCGCTGTCGGTGACGATCTTGTCGACATCGTCGGGCCGCTCGATGACGATCCCGCCCGCGCCGGACAAAGCGGTGAAGCGCGAACCTTCGCCCAGTTGCGACGCGCCCCAGCGGACGAACTCGTCGACATAGCGGTGGTAATTGGTGAACAGCACGAAGCGCTGGCAATGCTCGGGCGGGGTGCCGGTATAATGGCGCAGCCGGGCGAGCGAGAAGTCGGTGCGCAATCCGTCGAACAGCGCCAGCGGCCGGTTGCCATCGGCGGTCATCCACAGGCCGTCGGCGATCTCGTCGCCGATATGCGCCAGTTCGGTCGCGGGGAAGAAGCGCGCCAGTTCGGCGGCGGACACCGTGTCCAGGCTGAGCGCGTGGCCGGGATCAAGGACATAGGGAAAGGGGATTTCCTGTCGCCCCGCCACCGCCTCGACCGTGACGTCATAATCCTCGATCAGCAGAGTGAGTTGCTCGATCAGATAATCGGCGAACAGCGCGGGCTTGGTGACGCTGATCCGATAGTCGCCCGGCGATACCAGCCGCCCGAACGAACGCATCGGGGTCGGCCGACCGCCTTCGCCTCGAAAGATCAGGCGGATCTCTGGATAGGCGAAGCAGCCATGCGCCCGATCCTCCAGGCTCGGCACGGTGCCGTCGGCAAGATAGGCGGTCAGGGCCTCCTTCAAACGGGTGACGGAGGCGGTGTAAAGGCGGTCGAGTTCCTCGACGATCTGTAGGGCTTGAGTCATCGCCCGAAGCTTAGCCGTGTCACCGATTCTGGCAAGCCGACTACGTCTTTATGAGGGGGATCGGTGATCCCCGAAGGTCGTCCTCGGCGCCTGCCTTGGCAGGCAGTCGAAGAGGTCACGCTTTGGACCCCTCCGAAAATATGCACGATAATCGGATAGCGATTCCCTTGGCCTTCGACTTCGCTCAGGCTGAACGGAGGTAGGGGGTTGGGCCAAGGTGCTTACCCCAATTCCTCCCCAAGCTTAGCTTGGGGAGGGGGACCATCCGCAGGATGGTGGAGGGGCAGGCCGCTTTCGCCAAAGCGCCCCCGTCAGGCGCCCTGCGACGAATTCTCGTCTTCGGCCTTATCGCGCAGCTTTGCCGCGCCGAACGCCGCCCCCGCCACTGCCGCAGCGACACCGGCCGCGATTCCGGCGGCGGCGTAGGGGTGTTCCTTCACCGTGTCGCCAGCGGCCTTGGCCGCACCCTGCGCCTTTTCGGCAAAGCTCTTCGACGGAGCCTGCTTCTCGGGGGGGACATAGGTGGTCATGACCAAGGTTCCTCTCGTTATGCTGGTCGGTAGATGGTGGAAAAACGCCCGACCGAGCCGCACTGTTCCGCCTCCGATCCGACCGGGCATGCGGTTCGCCGGATCAGAGGGCCGACAGCAGATGTTCGGCGGAGCTGACCTTGAATTCGCCCGGTGCCTCGACGAACAACTGCTCGACCACGCCGTCATCGACCAGCATGGTGTAACGCTGGCTACGCGTGCCCATGCCGAATTTCGATCCGTCCAGCGTCAACCCGACCGCCTTGGCGAACTCCGCATTGCCGTCCGCCAGCATGGTGATCGCACTTGCCGAATTGACCTGGCCCCAGGCCTTCATGACGAACACGTCGTTGACCGAGGTGCAGACGATCTCGTCCACGCCCTTGGCCTTCAGCGCGTCCGCCTGGGCGATGAAGCCGGGCAGGTGCTGGGCCGAGCAGGTCGGGGTGAAGGCCCCCGGCACCGCGAACAGCGCGACGCGCTTGCCCGCGAAGAAGTCGGTGGTGGTCACCTGTTCGGGGCCCTCGGGCGTCACCTTGACCAGCGTGGTGGTGGGGAGGCGGTCTCCGACCTTGATCGTCATCATCCTGATCCTAGGGGCAATCGGCCCGGCACCGCGCCGGGCATTGGTCCGGCGTACATGCCCGAAGCTCCGCGCATTTCAAGCTATGGCGAGGCGAAGCGACGATCCCTATAGTCGGGTGGTGCATCAACTGACCTATCTTTCCGGCCAATTCCTGCTCGCCATGCCCGGCATGGCCGATCGCCGTTTCGACCATGCCGTCATCGCCATGTGCGCCCATGATGAAGGGGGCGCGCTGGGCATCGGGCTGGGCACCACGATCGAGGGGCTCGGCTTTCACGCGCTGCTCGACCAGTTCGACATACCCCATGGCGACGTGCCCGATGTGCCGGTCCATCTCGGCGGACCGGTCGAGCCCCGGCGCGGCTTCGTCCTGCACTCCCATGATTGGGAGGGGCAGGACAGCGTCGATGTCGGCGGCAAATGGGTGCTGTCCAGCACGGTCGACGTGCTGCGCGCCATTGCCGAGGGGCGCGGACCCGCCCGCTGGGTGGTCGCGCTGGGCTATGCCGGATGGGATGCGGGCCAGTTGGAGGAGGAACTGCGCGAGCCCGGCTGCTGGTTCAATGTCGGGGGCGAACTCGACATCCTCTATGACGTACCGGCGGAAGGCCGGTGGCAGGCGGCGTTCGGCGTGGCGGGCGTCGATCCGCGTCAGCTCGTCATGGGCGGGGGCACCGCCTGACGCCCATGGGAGGGCGACAGCGAGCCGCCCATTCACACTGAAGCATATAAAGATATCTTTATATTTGATCCCGGGGGCGATCGCCGCTAAGGCGGGCGCCGTGCCGATCGGCGTGCCTATGCGTCTTGGTCGGCCCCATTTTGCACGGAGTTCCGTCGTGTCCACGACTGCCGCCACCAAGAACGATTATGTCATCAAGGATATCGGCCTGGCCGATTTCGGCCGCGCCGAGATCAAGATCGCCGAGACCGAGATGCCCGGCCTGATGGCCCTGCGTCAGGAATTCGGCGCGTCGCAGCCCCTGAAGGGCGCGCGCATCACCGGTTCGCTGCACATGACGATCCAGACCGCCGTGCTGATCGAGACGCTGACCGCGCTCGGCGCCGATGTCCGCTGGGCGACCTGCAACATTTTCTCGACCCAGGACCATGCTGCTGCCGCGATCGCAGCGTCGGGCGTGCCGGTCTTCGCTGTAAAGGGCGAAACGCTGGCCGAATATTGGGACTATGTCGGCGACATCTTCACCTGGGATCACGAGGTCGCAGGTCAGACTGCGAACATCATCCTGGACGATGGCGGCGACGCGACCATGTTCGCGCTGTGGGGCGCGAAGCTGGAAGCCGGGGCGACCTTCGCCGAGCCGGAGAATGAAGAGGAAGTCGAGTTCCAGCGCTCGGTCAAGGCGTTCATCGCCAAGAAGCCCGGCTATCTGACCGAGACGGTCAAGAACCTGAAGGGCGTGTCGGAAGAGACGACGACCGGCGTCCACCGCCTGTACGAGATCGCGAAGAAGGGCGAACTGCCTTTCCCCGCCATCAACGTCAACGACTCGGTGACCAAGTCGAAGTTCGACAACCTCTATGGCTGCAAGGAGTCGCTGGTCGACGCGATCCGTCGCGCCACCGACGTGATGCTGGCCGGCAAGGTCGCCGCGGTCGCCGGTTTCGGTGACGTGGGCAAGGGCTCGGCCCAGTCGCTCCGCAACGGCGGCGCGCGCGTGCTGGTGACCGAGATCGACCCGATCTGCGCGTTGCAGGCGGCGATGGAGGGCTTCGAGGTCGTGACGATGGATGAGGCCGTCAAGCGCGCCGACATCTTCGTGACCGCGACCGGCAATGCCGACGTCATCACCGCCGATCACATGAAGGCGATGAAGCCCATGTCGATCGTCTGCAACATCGGCCATTTCGACAGCGAGATCCAGATCGCGGCGCTGTCCAACTACAAGTGGACCGAAGTGAAGCCCGGCACCGACCTGGTCGAGTTTCCGGACGGCAAGCAGATCATCGTGCTGGCCAAGGGCCGTCTGGTGAACCTGGGCTGCGCGACCGGTCACCCCAGCTTCGTGATGTCGGCCTCGTTCACCAACCAGACGCTGGCGCAGATCGAACTGTGGACCAAGGGCGAGAACTACAAGAACGAAGTGTACGTCCTGCCCAAGCACCTCGACGAGAAGGTCGCCGCGCTTCACCTCGAAAAGCTGGGTGTCCAGCTCTCGAAGCTGTCGGAGAAGCAGGCCGCCTATATCGGCGTGCCGGTCGAAGGGCCGTTCAAGCCGGATCACTATCGCTATTGATGCGACCATCGGGTTTCGGCCCGGCGGCCACGGAGGGGGGGCGTCCGAAAGGGCGGCCCCCTTTTTCTTGGGCGGTCGCCGTTCCGCCGCTGTTCGATATGGCGCAGCGCGTGCCGATCGGGCTAGAGATGCGGGAATGCAGCTTTCTGGCCCGGACCTTCTCGGATGATCGCGATCGATAGCGTCGAGGCCGCGCTGTTGGGGGCGGGGGCGTGCGGGCTGATCCTGATCGGCATGGTCCTGTTGTTCCTGGGCATTCGCGCGCGGGCCGAGGCGTCGGCGGTGCGGGTGGAGCGCGACCGGCTCGACGCGCTGCTGCGCGCGGGACCGGCCCAGGCGATGCTGATCCGCAGCGACGGGCGGATCGAGATGCCCCGGCGGCTGGCCGACTGGCTGGGCCTGCCGGACGTCGCGCGCTTCTTGGAAGAGCTGACATCGGGCGATACGGGCTTATCGGTCGATGACGCCGCGCTGCTCGCCGCCGATCTGAATGCCGCGCAAAAGACCGGTCGCCGCTTCCGCCGCATCTTTCGCCCGCAGGGGTCGGAGCGGACCCTGTTGTTCGATGGCGCCCGTGCACCGGGGGACCAGGGGGCGGCGGGTGCGGTCGTCATCTGGGTCTTCGACATGACCGAGACGCAGGACGAGATCGTCCGATTGGATGCCGAGGCCAAGCGGCTGGGCGATGCGTTCCAGGCGCTGACCGGGCTGATCGAGGCGGCACCGCTGCCCATGTGGTATCGCGGGGCGGATCTACGCCTCGCCATGGTCAACACCGCCTATGTCGAGGCGGTGGAGGGCCGCGACGCCGCCGATGTGGTCGGGCGCGGGCTGGAACTGGTCGAGGGGTCGGGACGTGGCGGCCCGCTGGCGGGGGCGGCGGCGGCGCGCGACCAGGGGCGGCCGCATGAGCAGGTGCTGCCCGCGACGATCGACGGCGCAAGGCGTGCGCTGCGCATCTTCGACGTGCCGCTGCCTACGGGGGGCATTGCGGGCTTCGCGGTCGATATCGAGGATCTGGAACAGTCGCGCGCCGGGGCCAAGCGTTTCGCCGAGGCGCAGCGCGCGATGCTCGACCGGTTGTCGACCGCGGTCGCGCATTTCGGCCCGGACCGGGGCCTCGTCTTCTGCAACCAGCCCTTCCGTCGCATGTTCGCGATGAAGGCCGAGTGGCTGGCCGACAATCCCGAATTCGACCGTATCCTGGAGCGGATGCGCGAGGCCAATCGCAGCCCGGAGGTCCGCGACTTCCCCGGCTGGAAGGCCGAGCGGGTCGGCTGGTTCCGCCAGGCGAGCGGCGGGATCGAGGAGCAATGGCACCTGCCCGGCGGCACCCATTTGCGCGTCGTGGCGCAGCCGCTGCCCGATGGCGGACTGTTGTTGATTTTCGAGGACCGGACCGAGGAGGTGCAACTCGCCTCCGCCCGCGACACGCTGCTCAGGGTGCGAACCGCGACGTTCGACAATCTGTTCGAGGCGCTGGGCGTCTTCGCCGCCGATGGCCGACTGCAACTCTGGAACAATCGTTTCGGCGCGCTCTGGGGGCTGGAGGAGGATTTCCTCTCCAGCCATCCGCGCGTCGATGCCTTTGCCGACCGCGTCGCCGGGCGTCTGGCGACCCCCAACCGGTCGGGCCTGATCGTCGATCTGGTCCGGTCCGCCACGATCGAGCGGCAGCAGCGCGGCGGCCGCGTCGCCTTTGCCGATGGGCGGCATTTCGAATTCGCGGGTGTCCCGCTGCCCGATGGCAATGCGCTGTTCACCCTGCTCGACATTACCGACAGCCGCCGCGCCGAACAGGCGCTGCGCGACCGCGCCGATGCGCTGGAGGCGGCGGACAAGGTGAAGACCGCCTTCGTCGCCAATATGAGCTACGAACTGCGCACGCCGCTGACTTCGATCAGCGGTTTCGCCGAGATGCTGCACGGCGGCTTCGCCGGGCCCCTGCCGGAGACGGCGACGACTTATGTCGAGGCGATCCTGGAATCGTCCGAACGGCTGGGCCTGCTGGTCGATGACGTGCTCGACCTGACCCGTGACCAGGCGGATGCGGACATCACGCGCGAGGATGTCGAACTGGCCCGCGTCGCGCGTGCGGCGGCGGACACGATCCGGCCGCTGGCGGGGCGGCGCAAGCTGGACTTCGCGGTCGAGATCCAGCGCTCGCTGGGCCGCATCACCGGCGACCGTCGCCGCTTGCAGGAAACGGTCGAGCATCTGCTGCGTCATGCGATCGAACAGACGCCGGAGGGCGGGCGTATCCTGCTCCATGCCGATGGTGATTCGGCGCGCGCGCGGATCGTGGTGTCGGACGACGGGCAGGGCATGGACGCACAGGCGGTCGCCTGCGCCTTCGACCGTTTCGCCGAGCCGGGGATCAAGGCAACCGGCGAGCGCGCGCTCGGCCTCGGCCTGCCGCTCGCCAGGCAGTTCGTCGAGGCGCATGGCGGTACGATCACCCTGTTGTCGGAACCGGGTGAGGGAACGCTGGTGACGGTCGAGCTGCCCCGGCGGGTGGCCGAGAAGGACAAGTCATGACGATCCACCTGGCCGATGCCGCCGCCACCGAGGATTTCGGACGGCGGCTGGCGGCGCATCTCCGCCCCGGTGACGTGGTGACGCTGACCGGCACGCTCGGCGCGGGCAAGACCAGCCTCGCGCGCGGTCTGCTCGCCGCGCTCGGCCTGCCCGGCGAGGCACCGAGCCCCAGCTTCGCGATCGTCCAGCCCTATGCCCCGCCGGAGACGGCGTTCCCGATCCTCCATGTCGACCTCTACCGGCTCGACGGGCCGGAGCAGATGGAGGAACTGGGTCTGGACGAGGCCTTGTGGGACTCCGCCCTGATCGTCGAATGGCCCGACCGGGCGGGTGAAGGGGCGTGGCCGCAGGCGCTGGCCCTGACGCTGGAAACCGATCCGGCGGGCGGTCGTGTCTTGACAGCGAAGGTGCCCTCGGGCTGGGAAGCGCGATGGCCGATATGACCCCTCCGGCGGATGCCGCCGCCTTTCTGACGACGCTGGGATGGGGAGGGGCGGTGATCGCCCCGCTCGCTGGCGATGCGTCGTTCCGCCGTTATTTCCGCGTGACCCTGGAGGGGCGCAGCGCCGTCCTGATGGACGCGCCGCCGCCGCATGAGGACCCGCGGCCCTTCATCGCGATCGCGCGCTGGCTGGTCGGCCGGGGCTTCGCCGCGCCCGCCATATTGGGCGCGGACGAGGTGCGCGGCCTCGTCCTGATCGAGGATTTCGGCGACGACCGGATGCGCGAGGCGATCGAGGCCGATCCCGACGCCACGGTGAAGCTCTATAGCGACGCGGTCGATCTGCTCGCCCGGTTGCGCGGCCATGCGCCCGAGGGGCTGGCCCCCTATGACGCTGCCGTCCTTCACCGCGAGGCGGGGCTGTTCACGGAGTGGTATGGCCCGGCGGTCGGCCTCGACGTCGATATCAAGGGCTATCGCGCCGCCTGGGAGCGGGTGTTCGCCCACGCCATCACCGACAATCCGGTCACGGTACTGCGCGACTATCATGTCGAAAACCTGATGCTGGTCGGGCCGCTGCGCACGCTGGGGCTGCTGGACTTTCAGGACGCGCTGGCGGGGCATGCCGCCTATGATCTCGTCTCGCTGCTCCAGGACGCACGGCGCGATGTGGAGCCGTCGATCGAACAGGCGATGCTGGCGCGCTATCTGGCCGAGACGGGGGAGGGCGATGCGTTCCTGAACGCCTATCACGTACTGGGCGCACAGCGGAACGCGAAGATCCTGGGCATCTTCACACGGCTATGGAAGCGGGATGGCAAGCCGCGCTATGCCGGGCTCTGTCCGCGCGTCTGGGCCTATCTGGAACGCGATCTGTCGCAGCCGGTGCTAGCGCCGGTCGCGGCCTGGTTCGACGACAATGTGCCGCCCGAGCTGCGCGGCGATCCACAGCGTCTGGCATCGGGGGATGGCGACCAATGACCCGGCAACTCTCGCTCCGCCCAACCCCTTCGGGTCAGGTGCCGCGCACCGCGATGGTGATGGCGGCGGGCCTCGGCAAGCGGATGCGCCCCCTGACCGCGACACGGCCCAAGCCCCTCGTTTCGGTCGCGGGCAAGCCGCTCATCGACCATGTGTTCGACCGGCTGGTCGCGGCGGGGGTCGAGCGGGCGGTGGTCAATGTCCATTATCTCGCCGATCAGTTGGAAGCGCATCTGAAGGATCGTTTTCCGGGGATCGAAATCCTGATCTCGGACGAACGGGCGCAGTTGCTGGAAACCGGCGGCGGGCTGGTCAAGGCACGGCCCCTGTTGGGCGACGAACCGATATTGGTGGTGAACAGCGACAATCTGTGGATCGACGGGCCGGTCGATGCGATCCGCCTGCTCGCCTCGCGCTGGGACGAGGCGCGGATGGATGCGCTATTGCTGATGGTGCCGCTGGCGCGCGCGCATAATCATCAGGGGCGGGGGGATTTCTATCTCGGTGCCGATGGGCGGATCACCGCGCGCCGCGCGCCCAACAGGGTCGCGCCTTTCTCCTATACCGGGCTTCAGATCCTGCATCCGCGCCTGATCGCCGATGCGCCGGAGGGGCCCTTCTCGACCAATATCTTCTGGAACCGCGCGATTGAGGCCGGACGCGCTTACGGTCAGGTGCATCAGGGACTGTGGTTCGATGTCGGCACGCCGCGCGCCATTCCGCAGACGGAACTGATCCTCGCGGATGGCTGAGCCGCGCCGCCCCCGGCTGCACACCATCCCCGCCCATCGCGGTTTCGCCGATGCGCTGGTCGCCGGACTGATGCGGCGCGCAGGGGGCGATCCGTTGACCCTGGCGCAGGGGATGATCCTGCTGCCGACCAATCGCGGTATCCGCGCGGTGACCGAGGCGTTCGTGCGTGCGAGCGGCGGCGGCCTGATCCTGCCGCGCATGGTCGCGCTGGGCGATCCCGAACTGGGCGAGGCGGCGGGCTCGGCGCTCGACCCCGCCGATGCGGAGGCGCCGCCCCCGCCCGCCATCGCGCCGTCGGCCAGACGCATGATCCTGGCCCGGCTGGTCGAGGAGGAGCGCGCACGGGGCGGGCATCCCGTCACGGCGGCGGAGGCGGTACGGCTGGCGGGCGATCTGGCCAGGACGCTGGACCAGATGCTGGTCGAAGAGGTCGATCCGGCCGAACTGGCGGCACTCGATCTGGGCCCCGAACTGACCGAGCATTGGCAGTCGGCCCTTGCCACCTTTTCGGTGGTGCTCGATCGCTGGCCCGCCGTGCTGGCGCGGATGGGGCGGATCGATGCGGCGCGGCGGCGGACCATGTTGCTCGACCGGATCACCGCCCGGTGGCGGGCGGCCCAGCCCGCCGGGTTCGTCTGCGCGGCGGGCGTCACCGATACCGCGCCCGCCGTCGCGCGGCTGCTCCGCTGCGTTTCGGAGATGCCGGGCGGTTCGGTGGTGTTCGCCGGACTGGACCTGACCATGCCGGCCGAGGAATGGGATTCGCTCGGTCCCCACAAGGCCGATCCCGTGACCGGTCGGGCGCGGCGATCGGTGGAGACGCATCCGCAATATGCGCTCAAGCTGCTGCTCGACCGGATGGGCGTCGGACGGGGCGAAGTGACGGTGTGGCGCGGCGGCGGCGACTATGACGCCGGACCCGCGCGCGGACGCGCCATCGCCAATGCCATGGCGCCTGCCGACTTCACCGGCAAATGGACCGACCTGCCCGCCGAGGACCGGCGGTTGTCCGGTGTCTCCACCATCGAACTCGCCACGCCCGCCGAAGAGGCGCAGGCCATCGCGCTGGCATTGCGCGAGGCGATCGAGGAGCCGGGCCGGACCGCCGCACTCGTCACGCCCGACCGCGCGCTGGCGCGGCGGGTGGCCGCGCATTGCCGGCGCTGGAACATCCTGATCGACGACACGGCGGGGCGCCCCTTGTCGATCCTGTTGCCGGGCACGTTCCTGTTGCAACTGGCCGAGGCGGCGGCGCAGCGTTTCGCGCCGCTGCCGCTGCTGGCGTTGCTCAAGCATCCGCTGATCCATGGGAATATGGAGCGGGTGGAGTGGCTGGACGGCGTCCGCGCGCTCGACCGCGCGCTTCGGGGGCCGCGCCCCGCGCCGGGGCTGGAGGGCATCGCCGCGCATGTCGCCGACAAGCCGACCGCCACCGCCTTCTGGGCCAAGGCTGCGCCGATGCTGGAGGCGGTGGGCAAGACCTTCGGCGAGGGCGCTCAGTCGTTGCGGGGGCTGCTCGCCTGTCTGCGCGAATGCGGACAGACGCTGTGCGGCGATGCGCTGTGGACGGGACCGCAGGGGCGGGCGGCGGCGGAATTCCTCGCGGGTTATGAAGAGCAGGCCGATCACGGCCCCGCCCGCGTCGATCCCGCCGAATTGCCCGCTCTGCTCCGCAGCCTGTTCGACGAGATCGCGGTACGCGCCATCCCGCGCGAGGGCCAGCATCCGCGCCTCGCCATCTATGGCCCGATCGAGGCGCGGCTCCAGACCGCCGACCTGATGATCGCGAGCGGCCTGAACGAAGGCGTCTGGCCGGGGCGGCCCGCACCCGATCCGTGGCTCGCGCCGCGTATCCGCTCGCTGCTGGGGCTGGTCGGGCTGGAACAGCGGATCGGGATTGCCGCGCATGACCTGGCCCAGGCGATGGGGGCCCCGCGCGCGATTCTGACCCGTGCACGGCGCGATGCGAGCGGGCCCACCCTGGCCTCGCGCTTCTGGCTGCGGCTCCAGGCGATGGCGGGGGAGCGGTTCGAGGCGCATCCCGATCTCGCGCGTTGGGCGGCGACGCTCGACCAGCCGGAGGACTACACCCCCACCGACCGGCCCGCGCCCAAGCCACCCGCCGCACTTCGCCCGACCACCATCTCGGTGACCGAGGTCGACCGATTGAAGGCAGACCCTTACGCCTTCTACGCCCGCCGGGTGCTGCGCCTGTCGCCGCTCGACCCGGTCGATGCCGATCCCAGTGCGGCGTGGCGCGGCACCGCCGTTCACGACATATTGGAGATGTGGTGGAAGGAGGATCGGTGCGACGTCGCCGCGCTCCGCCCGCGCGCGCTGGCGATGCTGCGCGACCAGCGGACTCATCCGATGATGCGCGCGCTGTGGCAGCCCCGGCTGATCGAGGCGATCGACTGGATCGCCGCCGAAGTCGCCGCCAAGGCCGGGGAGGGCCGTCATGTCCTGAGCGCGGAAGGCAAGGGCGAGGCGAGGCTGGCGAGCGTGACCCTGACCGGACGGTTCGATCGGATCGACAAGGCGGCGGACGGATCGCTGGTCGTGATCGATTACAAGACCGGCAAGCCCCCCTCCACCACGGCGGTGCGTGAAGGGTTCAGCCTGCAACTGGGGCTCCTCGGCCTGATCGCCGAGCGGGGCGGGTTCGAGGGTGTGTCAGGCAAGGCGGGCGGTTTCGAATATTGGTCGCTGGGGCGCGGGCGCGAGGGGCTGGGCTATATCGCCACGCCGGTCGATCCCGATGGCAAGCGCGAGCGGATACGGACCGACGAGTTCGTGTCCATCGCGGCGGCGAATTTCGCCGAGGCGGCGGGGCAGTGGCTGACGGGCGATGCGCCGTTCACCGCCAAGCTGGTGCCCGAATATGCGCCCTATGCGGAATATGACCAGCTGATGCGGCGGGATGAATGGTATGGCCGTGATCGGTGAATTTCATGCGCGGTTCTGGTGGCCCGTCCTGCCGGGCGGGCGTCGGTGCGTGGCCTTCGACGACGCTCAGGCTGAACGGGGCGGGAGGGAGCATCGCCCCGCATCCCGCCCTCCGTTCGCACTGAGCGAAGTCGAAGTGCAAGGGGTGACCGCCGCATGAGCGCCCGTCCCATGGCGAACCTGCCCCCGCTCAAGGGCGATCAGGCCGCCGCCAGCGATCCCGCCGCGCATGTCTGGCTGTCCGCCTCGGCAGGCACTGGCAAGACCCAGGTGCTGGCCGCGCGCGTGTTCCGCCTGCTTCTGCGCGGCGTCGCGCCCGAGGCGATCCTGTGCCTGACCTTCACCAAGGCGGGCGCGGCGGAGATGGCGCAGCGGATCAATGGCCGCCTCGCCGCCTGGGTGCGGATGCCCGAAACCGAGTTGTTCCGCGACCTGAAAGCGCTGGGTGAAACGCCCACACCCGACTTGCGCGACCGGGCACGGACGCTTTTCGCGCGCGTGCTCGATGCGCCGGGGGGCGGTTTGCGCATCCAGACCATCCATGGATTTTGTCAGGGACTGCTTGCCGCCTTCCCGGTCGAAGCGGGGCTCGCTCCCGGTTTCCGTCCGCTGGAGGCGCGCGAAGAGGCGGTGCTGGCGCGCGAGGCTCTGGCGCGGATGCTCGAGGCCGCCGAGCGCGAGGGCCGGGTCGCTCCGGTCGAAACGGTCGGCGCGCTGTCGCTGCGGCTGGGCGAGGGCGGGGCGGAGGCGTTCCTGGCGGCCTGTGCCCGCGCTCCCGGCGCGCTGGAGGCGCTGCCCAGCGGTATCCAGCCCTGGCTCCGCCGCGCGCTGGACCTGCCCCCGGGCGATATCGACGAGGCGATCGCCGAGGGCGTCGAGGAGATGGACGAGGACGCGGTTGGCCGGTTGGCGGGCGCGAACCGGGCCTGGGGCACGGCGACCGGCGAGAAGGCGGCGGCGACACTCGAACGCTGGCTGGGCAGCGACCGGGCTGGCCGGGTCGCGCTGCTCGAAGATCTGATGGGCACGGTCTTCACCGCCAAGGGGGAGCCGCGCAAGGCGTCCAAGAAGCTGACCGACGCCGATCCCGATTATGAGGATATGGCCCGTGAACTGGGCGAGGCGTGCCGCTATCTGCTAGGCCTCGCCGCACGGGCGCGACATGCCGACCTGCTCGCCGATGCGCTGACCGTGGGGCGCGATTATGCGCGGGCCTATTCCCTGTCCAAGCGTGCGATCGGGGCGGTCGATTTCGACGACCTGATCCGCACCACCGTGGAGTTGCTCGAACGGCCCGGCATCGGCGAATGGGTCCGCTACAAGCTCGACCAGGTGACCGAGCATGTCCTGATCGACGAGGCGCAGGATACCAATGCGCATCAATGGCGGATCGTCCGTGCGCTGGCGGACGAGTTCTTCGTCGGGCGCGGGCTCTATGCGCCCTCGACCCGGACGCTGTTCACGGTCGGGGATCACAAACAGGCGATTTTCGGCTTTCAGGGCACCGATCCGATCAATTTCCAGGCGGCGGAACTCCATTTCTCCCGCCGGGCCGAAGAGGTGGCGGGCGATGATGAATGGCCGCCCGAGGAGCGCGGCCTGCCCTTCAACCAATTGTCGCTGACCCACAGCTTTCGCTCCACCACCCCGATCCTGGAGTTCGTGGACGCCGCGATCGAGGCTTTGGGCGAACCCGGCATGGGCATGGCCGGAGAGGTGGAACGTCACGCCAGCGAGGTGAAGGGCCCCGGTCGCGTCACCCTTTGGCCGCCGGTCGTCGCGGGCGGCAGCGACGAGGATGAAGAGGGCTGGATCGACGATGCGGTGCGCAAGGTCGCGACCGACATAGCGCGCGCCGTCCGTCGCTGGCTGGACGATGGCGTCATGCTGGAGAGCAAGGGCCGCCGTCTGGAGCCGCAGGACATCATGATCCTGGTCAAGCGGCGCGGCGACATGGCCTCGCTGATCGTCGCGCGGCTCTATGCCGAGGGGGTGCCGGTGGCGGGTGTCGACCGGTTGCGGTTGAACGCACCGCTGGCGGTGCAGGACCTGCTGGCGACGGTGCGCTTCGCGCTCCAGCCCGATGACGACCTGTCGCTGGCCTCGCTGCTCGTCTCGCCGCTGATCGGCTGGTCGCAGGAGCGTTTGATGGCGGCGGGACACCGCGAGCGGGGATCGCTCTGGTCGCATCTGACCCGGACGCTGCCCGCCGCCGATCTCGCGCCGCTCCGCCAGATGCTGGCGCGGGCCGATGTGTCGACGCCGTACCAGTTTCTGGAGGAATTGCTGTCCGGCCCGCTCGATGGCCGTCGCAAGCTGATCCGCCGTCTGGGAATCGAGGCGCGCGATCCGATCGAGGAGTTGCTGGGCGCCGCCCTGACCTTCGAGAGCACGACCACGCCCTCGCTTCAGCGGTTCCTCGACTGGTTCGATCGCGGCGATGTGGAGATCGTGCGCGATCCCTCCGCGCCGCTCGATGCGGTGCGGGTGATGACCGCGCATGGATCGAAGGGGTTGCAGGCACCGCTGGTCATCCTGGCCGATGCGACCGCCGATCCGACGGCTTCGCCCCGATCGATCCTGCGCTGGACGCCGGAGCCGGGGGCGCAGCCCATCCCCGTCTTTCCGCCGCGCGCCGAGGAGCGGGGCGGGCCGCTCGACGCGGTGGCCGCCGAGATCGCCGCGCGGGAACTGGCGGAGCATTGGCGGCTCTTCTACGTCGCCGCGACGCGCGCGGAGGAGCAACTGGTCGTCACGGGCGCGCTCGGCAAGCGCGCGGCGGGGGTGCCGCCCTTGCATAGCTGGTATGCGACCTGCGCCCGCGCGATGACCGCGCTGGGCGTGCCGGAAACCGAGGCGGGCGATGGCCAGTCGCGCGCGTTCCTGGGCACGGTGCCGCAGCCCCCCGTCGCGGCGCGCCCCGCATCCTCCACCGCGTCCGTCGCCGAGCGACAGGTGGACCTCCCCGCATGGGCTCATCGCCCCGCGCCGCAGGAATCGCGCCCGCCCCGCCCGCTCGCGCCGTCGCAACTGGGCGAGGACATGGTCGCCGATCCGCCACCCACCCCCGCGATGCGCGCGGCGGCGGAGCGGGGGCGGTTGATCCATTGCCTGCTCGAACGGCTGCCCCCGGTCGCACCGGACTTGCGGCGCGGGGCGGCGGAGCGCTGGCTGACCCAGGCGGCGGGGGTCGAGGATGCGGCCTTGCGTGCCGATGTGACGGGGGCGGTCTTCGCCATTCTGGATGACCCGGCCTATGCGCCGCTGTTCGGGCCCGGCTCTCTGGCGGAGGCGCCGATCGCGGCGACGCTGCCCAATGGGCGCGTCGTGTCGGGGCGGGTCGACCGTCTGCTGATCGGCGCGGAAGAGATACGGTTGATCGATTACAAGACCGGGCGGCGCGCGCCGGGCGGCCTCGACGACGTGCCGGTGTTCCATCTGGCGCAGATGGCGGCCTATGCCGCCGCGCTGGAGGTGATCTTTCCGGGGCGGACCGTGTCAGTGGCGCTGCTCTATACCGCTGGTCCGCGTCTGGTCACGGTGCCGGAGAGGGTGCTCGCCGACCACAAGCCCGGCTATCGCGACGGGGAGCAAAGCTTGGCCCTTGGTGGTTGAGCGGTCGGTCCCGGCATCCTAGATGGATGACAATTCAAGGAGTGTAGACGACATGGCAACCAAGCAGATCACCGACGCCAGCTTCGAAGCGGACGTCCTGAACTCCGACAAGCCGGTGCTGGTCGATTTCTGGGCCGAGTGGTGCGGACCGTGCAAGATGATCGGCCCGTCGCTGGAGGAACTGTCCGAGGAACTGGGCGAGCAGGTGACGATCGCCAAGCTGAACATCGACGACAATCCCGATGCCCCCGGCCGCTACGGCGTGCGCGGCATCCCGACGATGATCCTGTTCAAGGGCGGTGCGGCCGCCGCGACCAAGGTCGGTGCCGAACCCAAGGGCCGTATCAAGGCGTGGCTCGAAGGCGCGCTGTAAGCGGTCGATGGGGGTTCGTCCCGGCTGTTAGGGCGGGACGGGCCCTGCGAGCCCCGGGCCCTCCCCAAACCCCTCCCGCCTGCGGGAGGGGCTTTTTTGTGTCCCGACCCTTTCGACAAGAACACGCCCCTTCCGCAAGCGGGAGGGGATGGGGGAGGGCAAGGTGTCTCACCGAGACTGACGCCCGGTTAGCTCAGCGGGATCATCACCACGTCGCGAAACGCCGCACGCTCCTGAAGTGCGGCATACCAGCGCTCCAGATGGGGTAGTGAAGGCCGCTCCACCGGAAGCTGGAACCAGCTATTGGCATAGGCCGCGACCGGAATGTCGCCGATGCCGAACGCGTCGCCCGACAGCCAGGGCTGCCGCCCCAGCACATCGTCGAGGATCGCGGACAAATCCGCCGCCCGCGCCACGCTGCGCTCCACTAGCGCCGCGTCGCGCTGTTCGGGCACCGTCCGCACCATCTGGAAGAAGATCGGCCGGATCGCGTCGGCCCAGGTGAAGTTCCAGTCCATCCAGCGATCGGCCAAGGCCCGCGCATGCGGATCGAGCGGATAGAAAGCCTCACCGCCATGGTTCGCCGCCAGATAGCGAAGGATGGCGTTCGACTCCCACAGGACGAAGCCGTCATCCTCGATCGTCGGGATCAGCGCATTGGGGTTGAGCGCGCGATAGGCCGCGTCCATCCCGAACTGGCCGCCGACATCGCGCCGGTCATAGGCCAGCCCCATCTCCTCGGCCAGCCAGACGACCTTCTTGACATTGTGCGAGTTGAGGCGTCCCCAGATGGTCAGCATCGGCCTTAGCTCCGGTAATCGGCGTTGATCGAGATATAGCCATGGGTCAGGTCGCAGGTCCAAACCGTCGCGGCGCCTTCGCCCAGCCCCAGATCGACGCCGACCGCGATCTCCCGGCCCTTCAGATGCTCGGCGACGGGGGCTTCGTCATAGCCTTCCACCGCCAGCCCTTCGCGCGCCACCAGCGTCTCTCCGAAACGGATCGACAGCTTGTCGCGCTCGGCCGGTTCGCCCGCCTTGCCGACCGCCATGACGACGCGGCCCCAATTGGCGTCCTCGCCCGCGATCGCCGTCTTCACCAGCGGCGAATTGGCGATCGACATGGCGATGCGGTGCGCCGAGCGGTCGCTCTCCGCCCCCTCGACCCGGATTTCGATCAGCTTGCTCGCCCCCTCGCCGTCCCGCACCACCAGCAGCGCGAGTTGATGGCACAGATCGGCCAGCGCCGCGCGGAAGGCGTCCGCCCCGTCGCTCTCGTCATCGATCAGAGGCGCGTTGGCCGCCTTGCCCGTCGCGAAGGCGAGGACGGTGTCGCTGGTAGAGGTGTCGCCATCGACCGTGATGCACGAAAAGCTGCGGCCATTGGCTTCGCTCAGCGCGCGTTGCAGGAATTCGGGGGCCACGGCGGCGTCGGTGAAGATGAAGCCCAGCATCGTCGCCATGTCGGGCGCTATCATTCCCGAGCCCTTGATGATCCCCGCCAGCGTCACCGTGCGGCCATCGACGATCGCGGTCGTCGTCGCGCCCTTGGCGAAGGTGTCGGTGGTCATGATCGTCGCGGCGGCATCCTCCCAGCCACAGGGCTCGGCGGTGAAGGCCGCGTCCAGCCCGGCTTCAGCCTTGTCGATGGGCAGCGGCACGCCGATCACGCCGGTCGAGGCGACGAATATGTCCGAAGGCTGGCATCCGATGGCGGCCGCGGCGCGGGCGGCGATCGCCTCGACAGCGGCGCGACCGCGATGGCCGGTAAAGGCGTTGGAGTTGCCCGCATTGACGACCAGTGCGCGCGCATTCCCCAGCACCAGCGCCTTGCGGCACCATTCGACTTCCGGCGACGGACATTTGCTGGTGGTCAGCACGCCCGCTACGCTGGTCCTCTCGGGCAACGTCACGAAGGTCAGGTCGCAGCGGTCCCAGTTCTTGTACTGCGCGCGGGCGACGCGAAGCGTCACGCCGTCGATGGCGGGGAGCGCGGGGAAGGGCATGGCGAGGGGCGAGATGGCGGTGCTCATAGGGGCAAGCTACATAGCCGAGCGTGTAACCGGAGCAAGCGCTTCCGCCTGTTTGACCGATAGTGGTCGAGCGGTTCTGATGCGTAAGACGGCGGATGGGCGGGGGCGATATGTGGGGTGCTGGACGGGGCCTTCGAAATAGTGTGCTGGCCCTTGTGGGGCTGCTCCTGGCGATGTTGCTGGTCTTGGTGTCGCTGTTGATCGAGCGGGCTTATGAATGGCGGCATCGATACGAGCCGCGCGCCCTGCCACGTGATCTTTCGGTTCCGGCTATCCCCCCGCGGATATCCGGCAACCCCGCCGCTTATTTCGGACCAGACGTCTATCCGGAGGAAGCGGCGCGACGGGGATGGGAGGGGCGTTCGAGCGTTGCGATCATGGTCGATCCGAAGGGCGTGCCGACCGCCTGCGAAGTCGCGCAAAGCAGCGGTCATGCGATCCTCGACCGAACGACCTGTCGGATGGCGGTGGCGCATGTCCGGTTCCGCCCCGCCCTTGATCGCCGGGGGCGGCCGGTACGCGGCATTTATCGCGGCTTCCACGTTCGATGGCAGTTGCCGCCGCCGCCGGATGCGCAATAGGGCCCATGTCGGAGGCCCGAGCGTCGCGATGGCCCATGCAACGGATGGACGCGCCGCGCGTATCTGCCTAAGACAAGCCTCGCATGAACCTGCTTCTGCTCCTTTCCGCCCTTTTGTCCGCGCTGACCGGCGTGGGTGCGAGTGCGCGTGGGCAGGAGGCGCGGGGCGTCGTTGCCGAGTGCAGCATTGCGGCCGCCGCCAAGCAGGCTGCCGTCGCCCGCGCCGCGACCCGGCCGGTGCAGCCGCTCGCCACGCTGGTCGACATGGCCGCGCCGCTGCCGCTGTTCCGCGCGATCGAGCCGCGTGCCATCGCGGCGATCTTCATGGGCCGTCGGCGCGAATAGGCGCTGGCGTCGGCCATCCGCCGACCCCATCTCCCACGCATCATGTCCGTGCGCGCCGTCGGTTCGACGTGGCCGCGCCCCTATCACGCTATCATTCAGGAAATCGCTTATGTTCGGCGGCCTTGCCAAGTCCCTGTTCGGTTCGTCCAACGACCGTTACATCAAGTCGCTCAAGCCCCTGGTCGCCAAGATCGCCGCCTTCGAGCCCGAGATGGAGGCGATGACCGACGATCAGCTTGCCGCGCAGACGGTCAAGTTCCGCGAACAGCTCGATCAGGGCGCGACGCTCGACAGCCTGCTGCCCGAAGCCTTCGCCACGGTGCGCGAAGCCGCCAAGCGCGTGCTGGGCCAGCGTCACTATGACGTGCAGATGATCGGTGGCATCGTCCTCCATCGCGGCGAGATCGCCGAGATGCGCACGGGCGAGGGCAAGACGCTGGTCGCGACGCTCGCCACCTATCTCAACGCGCTGCCCGGCAAGGGCGTGCACGTCGTGACCGTCAACGACTATCTGGCCAGCCGCGACGCCGCGACCATGGGCCGCGTCTATAACTTCCTCGGCCTGACCACCGGGACCATCATCCCCAATCTCGACGATGCGCAGCGCCGCGCGGCCTATGATGCCGACATCACCTATGGCACGAACAACGAGTTCGGCTTCGACTATCTACGCGACAACATGAAGTATGAGCGCTCCTCAATGGTGCAGCGCCCCTTCCACTACGCGATCGTCGACGAGGTCGACTCGATCCTGATCGACGAGGCGCGCACCCCGCTGATCATCTCGGGTCCGACCGACGACAAGTCCGAACTCTACATCAGCGTCGATGCGATCGTGAAGCAACTCACCGCGGACGATTATGAGAAGGATGAAAAGCAGAAGTCGATCATCCTGACCGAAGACGGCACCGAGCGCGCCGAGCGTCTGCTCGAGGCCGCCGGGCTGCTCCAGGGCGAGAATCTCTACGACTTTGAAAATACCCAGGTCGTCCACCATCTGAACCAGGCGCTGCGCGCGAACATGATGTTCAAGCGCGACACCGATTACATCGTCAAGGACGGCAAGGTCGTCATCATCGACGAGTTCACCGGCCGCATGATGGACGGGCGTCGCTGGTCGGAGGGGCTTCACCAGGCGGTCGAGGCGAAGGAGGGCGTCAATATCGAGCCCGAAAACCAGACCATGGCCTCGATCACCTTCCAGAATTATTTCCGCATGTACCCGAAGATCTCGGGCATGACCGGCACCGCCGCCACGGAAGCGGGCGAATTCTACGACATCTACAAGATCAACGTCGTCACCATTCCGACCAACCTGCCGATCGCGCGCGTCGACGAGGAGGACGAGTTCTACAAGAACACCCAGGACAAGTTCCTGGCGATCGCCAAGAAGATCCGCGACCATGCCGCCAAGGGGCAGCCGGTGCTGGTCGGCACGGTGTCGATCGAGAAGTCCGAACTGCTGAGCGAATTCCTGACCCAGGAGGCGGTGCCCCACAAGGTGCTGAACGCGCGCTATCACGAGATGGAGGCGCATATCGTCGCGCAGGCGGGCCGTCTGGGCGCGGTGACGATCGCGACCAACATGGCCGGTCGCGGCACCGACATTCAGTTGGGCGGCAACCTCGAATTCCGGATGCTGGACGAGCATCCCGATCTGGTCGAGGGCACGCCCGAATATGAGGAAGCGGCCACCCGCATCCGCGCCGAGATCATCGCCGAGAAACAGAAGGTGCTGGAGGCGGGCGGCCTGTTCGTGCTGGGCACCGAGCGGCACGAGAGTCGGCGCATCGACAACCAGCTTCGCGGGCGCTCCGGGCGTCAGGGCGATCCGGGCCTGTCGCGCTTCTATCTCAGCCTGGACGACGATCTGCTCCGCATCTTCGGGCCGGACACGCTGTTCGCCAAGATGATGCGCAGCAATATCGAGGATGGCGAGGCGATCGGCAGCAAGTGGCTGTCCAAGGCGATCGAGACCGCGCAGAAGAAGGTCGAGGCGCGCAACTACGACATCCGCAAGCAGGTCGTCGAATATGATGACGTGATGAACGACCAGCGCAAGGTCATCTACGAACAGCGTTCCGACATCATGGATGCCGAGACGGTGGGCGATGTCGTCGCCGACATGCGCGCCGAGACGGTCAATGCGATCGTGGGCAGCGCCTGTCCGCCCAACAGCTATCCCGAACAATGGGACGTGGCGGGGATGAAGCAGCAGCTCAAGGACCTGCTGAACATGGAGCCGCCGATCGACGACTGGATGACCGAGGAAGCGATCGATCCCGAAATCGTGCTGGAGCGCGTCTCCGCTGAGGCCGATGCGATGGTCGAGGCCAAGTCCAGGGAATTGGAACCCGAAACCTGGGCCAGCGTCGAAAAGTCGATCCTGCTCCAGAATCTGGACCATCACTGGAAGGAGCATCTGGCGACGCTCGACGCGCTGCGCCAGGTCGTCCACTTACGCGCCTATGCGCAGAAGACGCCGATCAACGAATATAAGCACGAGGCGTTTTCGCTGTTCCAGCGGATGCTCGACAATATCCGCGAGGATGTGACGCGCACCATCGCCTTCGCCCAGTTCCAGATCCAGGCGCCGCCGGAACTGCCCGAACTGCCGGACTTCATCACCTCGCATTTCGACCCGTTCACGGGCGAGGACAATACGAACGACTGGGACGCCGCCGCACGCGGCCTGATCCAGCCGCAGATGCCGCCGATGCAGATCCCGATGCCGGAGGGCGCCGATCTCGGCACCGATCCGTCGCAGTGGGAAGGCCGGGTCAACCGCAACTCGCCGTGCCCGTGCGGCTCGGGCCTGAAGTACAAGCATTGCCACGGGGCGGTGACGGCCTGATCCTTCGCGACATGGGAAAAGGAAAGGGCGGTGGACTTCGGTTCGCCGCCTTTTTTGCAGCCCTTCCCCCCCGTCCGTCGCCCCAGCGAAGGCTGGGGCCTTTATCGTGGAGTGCCGACGTCGCCGAAGATCTCAGACTTCGCCGGGATGACGTCGGGATTCCGTCGGACAGCGACCGTTCAGCGACACGGCACCACCTTCCGGCAACAGGGAGAAAGAAGGATGAGACACCAAGCGATTCTTGCGACCGCGTTGCTCGCGCTACCTGTTACCGCACATGCGCAATTCACCCGGGCCGGTCCACCCGCCGATATCGTTGCCATGCCGGGCCGGCCCGATGTCTCCCCCAATCTGTCGAACGACCGCCGCGACATCCGCCGTTCGATTCGCGAAGGGCGGCGGAGCGGCGATATCAGCCGGGCCGAGGCGCGCTCCTTCCGGCGTGACGACGCGGCGATCGGTTCGCTGGCGGATCGCTTCTCATCCGATGGGCTGTCGCTGTCCGAACAGGCCGAACTGCAAAGCCGGACCGAGGCCCTTCGCGGCCTGGTCAATGCCCGGCGGGTGCGAGGCGGCAAGCCCTGAATGCGAAAAAGGGCGGCCACCCATCCGGTGACCGCCCCTTTCCTTGGCCGAAAATCCCGAGCGATTATTTCGGCAGGACCACCGTCGGCCCGATCGTGCTGACGATCGCCCGCGCGTCGAAGGCGCGCAGATTGTCGCGCGGGATCGGACCCTTGCGCATCACGACTTCGGCGGTCGCTTCGTAGCGGTCGATGGTGTTGATATCCATGTTGTTGCCGAAGAAGGGATCGCCCCAGAACGGGTCCCAGCTACGCCAGCCGAAGCCGCGCCCATAATAGCGCCAGGACGGGCCCCACCAGCCGCCGCCCCAGCCGCCGAAGCCGGGTCCGAACGCGCCGGGCGTCGAATAGGTGCGCGAGCGCAACTGGGTGTCGCGGTCGGCCATGACGAAATAGTCATAGCCATTGGCCAGCGTCAGCTCGGCCGCACGGAACAACAGATAGCGCTCGACCGTGTCGCGCGACGTGACGGTGTTGCCCGCGAAGCTGACGATGAAGCGACCGGGCTCGATCTGCTGCTCGGAATAGCCGGTGCGGTAGAAGCCCGAACCCGTGGCCGGGCGATAGGCGGTTTCGGTCGCGCATCCCGCGACCATCAAGGTGCTGGCGCCGAGCAGCGCGAGCGCGATCTTCCGACCGAATTGCATGGACACTTCTTCCTTTCCTTGCCACCCGGCGGAACCGGCCGGCAACAGCCCTGTAGCTGGCGGCTGTGTAGCCCATCCCGACAAAACGGTCGATGAACGGTTTTGCTCCCGCGATGAATAGTGCGTCACGCACCGGCAATATGCACGGCGATCTGTCGCCGATGCGGCGCCCGCCGATGTTCGAACAGATAGATGCCCTGCCACGTCCCGAGCATCAGCCGTCCGCCGATCAGCGGGATCGACAGATGGACGCCGGTCAGGATGCTGCGCAGATGCGCGGGCATGTCGTCGGGCCCTTCATCGTCATGGGCATAGGCGTTCCGGTCCTCCGGCGCGAGCCGGGCGAAATAGTCGAGGATATCGGTCTTCACCTCCGGCGCGGCATTTTCCTGGATGATCAGCGAGGCCGAGGTGTGGCGGCAGAAAAGGGTCAGCAGCCCCTCGTCCATATCCTGTTCACCCACCCAGGCGGACACGGCACGGGTGATCTCGGTCAGGCCCTGACCATGGGTATCGACGGACAACAGGGTGGTGGCTTGGCGCATGGCCCCATCATGCCCGACCGCGGGACTTCGTTCCAGCGGGGCCATGAGACGAGCCGAAATGAACGGCTTGATCGGACATGCGTTGTGCGGGCTTGAGGAAAAGGAGACCTGCCATGAAAGCCCTGCTCGCCGCTTTGGCCGTCGTTACCGTCGCGGCCCCCATCGCCGCCACCCCCGCCGTCGCGCAGGACCGCGACTATCGCTGGCATGGCGACCGTCAGGATTGGGACGCCTCGCGCGACTATCGACGGAGCAATGCCCGCGAACGTCGCCTGAACCGCGACGATCAGGTGTTCCGGGGCCGTGACGGTCGGACCTATTGCAAGCGCAACGACGGCACGACCGGTCTGGTCGTGGGCGCGGTCGGCGGCGGTGTGCTGGGCAATGTGATTGGCGGCGGCACGCTGGGCACGCTGCTCGGCGCGGGTGGCGGCGCGCTGCTCGGTCGGTCGATCGATCGCGGCAAGGTTCGTTGCCGCTAAGGCGTTGACCGGCAAAGGGGATGTCATCGGGTTCGCCCCGGCGAAATCCCCTTTTTGCTGGCCTCTAGCCAAAGGCCCTTCGACTGCCCCATGGTGTCCGGCGGAAGGGAAATCATGGCTTTCGATCTGAAGTGGACCACCGCGATGGCCGCCGCGTTGCTGGCCAGCGGTTGCAACCGGTCCAATGCCGATGACGGCTGGACCGCCGAGCAGGATACTGCGATCTGCACCGACGCGCAGGGCAAGCGCCTGCCCGACGATCGCTGCCGACAGACGCGTATGGGCGGCAGCGGGGCCTTCTGGTATTTTCTGGGGCGCGGTCGCCCCATTCCCTTTTATGGCGAGCGGGCGACGGGGGGCAGCTTCCGCCCTGCATCGGGTGCGCGCTACGCCGTCGCACCGGCGAGGAGCGCGATGACGCGCGCGGCGGCAGTCAGTCGTGGCGGCTTCGGCGCGTCCGCCTCGCGTTTCGGTAGCATCCACGCATGATCCGCGAGACGCTCTCGCCCCGGCCCGACTGGCGCGCCAAGGTCGAGGCGCTGGGCCTGATCTGGCATGCGGGCGAGACGCGGCCCTATTGGGACGAAAGCGCCTGCTACCGCTTCACGCGCGGGCAGATCGACCGGATCGAGGCGGCGACGACCGAACTCTATCGCCTGTTCCTGGCGGCGGGGGAGGCGGTGGTCGGCGATCCGGCCCTGCTTCGTCGATTCGCCATCCCGCCCGCCTTTCACGACCCCATTCGCGAGGCGTGGGAGGCGGAGCCGCCCTCGCTCAATTTCGGGCGGTTCGACTTGGGCTTCGACGGCAGCGATGCGCCCAAATTGTTCGAATTCAACTGCGACACGCCGACCTCTCTGCTGGAAGCGGCGGTGGTGCAATGGGCGTGGAAGGAGGAATGTTTCCCGGCGCTCGACCAGTTCAACAGCCTGCACGAGGCCATGGTCGCGCGCTGGCGGGAGATCGCACCCCATCTGCCCGCCACGCTCCACGTCGCGCATGTCGCCGACATGGCGGGCGAGGATGCGGTGACGGCGGCCTATCTGCGCGACACGGCGGAGGCGGCGGGGATCACGACGGTGCCGATCCTGATGGAGCGCATCGGATGGGACCATGATGCGCATTGCTTCGTCGATGAAGCGGACATGCGGATCGAGGCTCTGTTCAAGCTCTATCCCTGGGAATGGCTGGTCCATGAGGAGTTCGCGCCGCATCTGCTCGACAATCTGGAGCGGGGCGACCTGATCTGGCTGGAGCCGATCTGGAAGATGATCTGGTCGAACAAGGCGATCCTGCCGGTGCTGTGGGACCTGTTCCCCGGCCATCCGAACCTGTTGCCCGCCAGCTTCACCGTTCCGAACGGAGATGCGGTCGCCAAGCCGCTGCTGTCGCGGGAGGGGGCGAACGTCTCGATCCGCCGGGCCGGGGCCATCGTGGCGGAAACGGCGGGGGACTATGGCGAGGAGGGCTATATCTACCAGTCGCTCTACCGCCTGCCGGAAACCGCGCCGGGATGCTATCCGGTCTTGGGAAGCTGGGTGGTCGACGGCGCACCGGTGGGGATGGGGATTCGCGAGGACGGGCTGATCACTTCGAACACCGCGCGGTTCGTGCCGCATGTGATCGACGGCTGATCCGTCATGGCTGGCGCTGTCGGGGAAGAGACAGCGCCGGTGGCTCCCTGAGTAGGATTCGAACCTACGGCCGCTCGATTAACAGTCGAGAGCTCTACCGCTGAGCTATCAGGGAATGTTCCGGCGCTGTGGAGGGGTCCTATAAAGGGCTCGAAAAATGCCGCAACCCCTTTTTTGACGGTTTTGCGTAAGTCCATCCGCCAAAGCTGTGGATAATTCGACGGCCTGGGGGGCAATCGACATTCCTGCGACTCTTCTTCCCTCTCCCTTGGATAGGGGAGAGGGGAAAAAGGGCATATCTGAATGTCGATCCGAACTAGGCGACGAACTGCTCCATGGTGATGCGGTCGTCGAGCGCGTGTTCGGGATCGAACATCAGGGTCAACTCGCGCGAGCGGTCCATGCAGATATCGACCTGCGCCACGTCGCGCACCTCGCGCTGGTCGGCGACCGCCGAGACGGGGCGCTTGCCGGGATCGAGCACGCGGATCGAAATCCGCGCCTTGTCGGGCAGGATCGCGCCGCGCCAGCGACGGGGCCGAAAGGGGCTGATCGGGGTCAGCGCGATCAGCGCCGAGCCGAGTGGCAGGATCGGCCCCTGTGCGGAGAAATTATAGGCGGTCGAGCCCGCCGGCGTCGCGGCCAATATCCCGTCACAGGCCAGTTCGGGCAGGACCACCCGTCCGTTGACCATGACTTCCAGCTTGGCGGTTTGGCGGGTTTCGCGGAGCAGCGAGACTTCGTTGATCGCGGGCAACTGGTGCACGCGCCCGTCGATCCCGGTCGCCGTCATCTGTAGCGGGGTGACGCGGAACGGCTTGGCGCGGGCGAGCCGGTCTTCCAGCCCATAGCTGCGCCATTCGTTCATCAGGAAGCCGACCGTGCCCAGGTTCATACCGAACACCGGCACCGGCCCGCGCCGCCGCTCCAGCATGCGGTGGAGCGTCTGGAGCATGAAGCCGTCGCCGCCCAGCGCGATGACATAATCGGCTTCGTCGAAATCGACCCAATCGGCGCTGTTGAGCAGGTCGGCGACCGCCGCCTGGGCCGGTGCGGTGGGCGAGGCGACCAGCGCCCGCCGAACGGGAAGGGTCATCCGCCGGTCACGCTCATATGACGCGATACCGCCGGGGCCGACCCCGCCTCGATCCGGAAGTCGTGCCGCGCGGGCTTCGCCGCCAGCCCCGCATTTAGCGCGGCGTCCAGCCCGGCAACCCCGCCGTCGCGCAGCGCGGCCTTCAAATCCACCTGATCCTCATGACCGAGACACATATACAGCTTGCCCTCGGTCGTCAGCCTCACACGGTTGCAGCCGTCGCAAAAATTCGCGGTCAGCGGCGAAATCAGCCCGAGCCTGGTGTCGGTGCCCTCCACCTGCCAATAGCGGGCCGGGCCGCCGGTGCGATGCCCGGCGCGAACCAGCGGGAAACGTGCGGAAAGCCGGTCGAACACCTCGGTCAGCGGCAGGAAACGGTCGACCCGGTCCTCATCGATCGCGCCCAGCGGCATCGTCTCGATCAGTGACAGGTCCAGCCCCTCGGTCACGCACCATTCGAGCATCGAGGCGATCTCGTCCTCGTTCAGGCTTTTCAGAGCGACCATGTTGATCTTGATCGCCAGCCCGGCGTCGCGCGCGGTCAATATGCCATGGATCACCTGATTCACGTCGCCGTGCCGGGTAATGTAGCGGAAGCGCTCGGGATCGAGGCTGTCCAGGCTGACATTGATCCGACGCACGCCCGCATCGACCAGCGTCGCCGCATGCTCGGCCAGCCGCGTGGCATTGGTCGTCATGGTCAGTTCGTCCAGGCCATGCCCGACATGGCTGCCCAGGCGGCGGACCAGATCGGCCACGTCGCGCCGGACCAGCGGCTCCCCACCCGACAGGCGGATGCGGGTCACGCCGCGCGCGATGAAGCGTTCGGCGATGATCGCGATCTCGTCCAGGCTCAGCAGCTTGGCGCGCGGCAGGAAGGTCATCTGCTCCGCCATGCAATAGCGGCAGCGCAGGTCGCACCGGTCGGTCACCGAAATCCGCAGATAGCGGATCGTGCGGCCATGCTGGTCGATCAACGACCCCCCGGTCGAACGCGGCTCGGCAATCGATCCGACAGTCGAGGCATTGGTGCAACCCATTGTCATGAAGTTAGCCCCATGACGGGACGCGGGCAAGGCGGATTGCCATTGGTCTTGTCCAAGCCGGTGGATAGGGTGCGCCCATGACGCAGGATGAATTCGGTTTTAACGCCCACCGCAGAGGAACGGCGGTCTTTGCGCTTTCGTTCCAACATCCTGCGATGCTGGACGAAGCAATCATCCGGGCGGGCTGGGCCATCTGGTCGATGGCGCCGGGCGACGGCGATCCGCCCGCGGGGGATACGCTCGTCGGATCGTTTCTGGCGAGCGAGGCGCGGGTCGCGCTGATCGATGCGCGGGGGCGGGGCGATGCGGGATTGCGCGCCGCACAGGCGCTGGGCGCGGTGATCGCGGCGACGGGGGCCGCGATGCTGGTCGTCGTGCCCGATATCACGAGCGAGACGCTGGAGGCCTTTTTGTCGGCGGGGGCGACGCATGTGCTGGCCGCCGATGCCGGGGATGCGATGATCCATGCCTCGCTGAAACTGGCCGAGCGCCATGCCCGGCGTACGCTCGACGTACGGCGGCGGCGCACTCATGCGGATGGCGAGGTGGGGGAGGTGCATCGCTGGATCGCCGAGGCCATCGGCCGTGGCGAACCCTGTGTCGCGATCATCGTCGCCCTGTCGCGGCTGGACCTGATCAACGCCGCGCATGGCCGTCCGGCGGGCAATATGCTGCTGCGCGGGGTCGAGGCGCGAATGCAGGCCGCCGCCGAAGAGGCGTTCGGCGATCGCGCGATCGTCGCGCGCTCGGGCGGTGCGGAATTCGTGATGGCGGGCGTGATCGACGCGGACCGGGCCCGCGCCGTCGCCGAGATGCTGGAGGCGTTGCTCGCCACGCCGTTCCAGGCGGGGGCGGTGCCCATCCGCCTGGGCGTCCGGCTGGGGCTGGCGACGCACCGGGCGGGGGAGGACCCGGCCAGCCTGCTCGCGCGGGCGGGGGAGGCGCTGTCGCGGGCGCGTGTCAGCGACGGTTCGATGCTGCGATTCGCGCATCCGGGCGATGTCGCGCCGCTCGACGTGCTGGCCGCCGATCTTCATCACGCCATCGAGCGGGGCGAGATCGACATCGTGTTCCAGCCGCAGGTGGCGATCGCCACCGGGCTGATCTCGGGCGTGGAGGCACTCGCCCGATGGCGGCATCCGACGTTGGGGCCGCTGGGGGCCGACCCGCTGTTCGCCGCCGCCGAGCGCGCCGATCTGGGGCTGGCGCTGTCGGATCATATCCAGCAGATGGCGTTGCAGCGGGCGGCGAAATGGCCGTCCGCGCTGTCGCATCTGCGCCTGTCGATCAACATCACCGCCGCCGATGTCGCGCGGGCGGGTTTCGCGCGGCTGTTCCTCGACCGGGTCGCCGATAGCGGCTTCCCCATCGATCGCCTGACCGCCGAGATCACCGAGACGGGCTTGATCAGCGAACTGGACCGGGCGGCGGGCGTGCTGGAGGTGCTGCGCGATGCAGGCGTGCGGATCGCGATCGATGACTTCGGCACCGGCTATTCCAGCCTCGCCTATCTGACCAGTCTGCCGGTCGATGCGATCAAGCTCGACCGGTCGCTGGTGGCGGAGGTCGATGGGACGACGCGGGGTCGGGTGGTGGTGCGCGGCATCATCCGGATCGCGGCGCGGCTGGGCATGGCGATCATCGCCGAAGGGGTCGAGACGCACGACCAGGCCCAGTTGCTGGGGCGGCTGGGGTGCCAGACCTATCAGGGTTTCCTGCGCGCCGCGCCGCTCGATGAAGAGGCGCTGCGGGCGATGGTCGAGGAGGAGGTGCAATGCGCGGTATGACGATGATGGCGGCGCTGGTCGCGGCTCCCGCGATGGCGCAGGCGGCGACCCCGGCGAGCGATCCGGCGGCGGCGGGCATTCGCGCCGCCATGCTGGCCAGCGCGGCGGGGTGGAATGCGGGCGATCTCAACCGGTTCATGGCGATCTATGCCCCCGACGCGATCTTCGTCGGCAAGCGGGGCCTGATCAAGGGCAAGACCGCCATCGCCGACAATTACCGGCGCAGCTTCGTCGATTCGGGCAACAGCCGGGGAACGCTGCGCTTCGACTTTCTCGAACTCAAGCCGATCGGCGAACGTCGAATCCTGTTCGCGCGGTGGAACCTGTCGGGCGGCGCGGAGGAGGAAAGCGGGATGACGACGCTGGTCTTCGAACGCCGCGGCGATGGCTGGAAGATCGTCGTGGATCACAGCAGCTAAACGCAATTCCTCCCCAAGCTGTGCTTGGGGAGGGGGACCATCGCGTCAGCGATGGTGGAGGGGCGGGGGCCATGCCCCTCCACCACCAGGCTGCGCCCGGCGGTCCCCCTCTCCATCGTTGATGGGGAGGATGGGATCAGCCCGCCGCCTTCGCCAATCCTTTCGACAATTGCAGTGCGCCGTGCAGCCTCGCCTTGGCATCGGGCCAGGCGCGGTTGAGGACCAGCTTGCCGTCGGGACGCAGCTTGGCGAGGTCGCCCAGCCGCTCGACATAGGCGAACAAGCCGTCGACATTGGGCGGGCGGTTGTCGTGGAACGCCACCAGCACCCCGCGCGGGCCGACATCCATCTTGGCGATGCAGGCGGTCTTGGCGTTCAGCTTGATCTTGATGACCTGGATCAGATTGTCGGTCGCCTCGGGCAGCGGGCCGAAGCGGTCGATCATCTCGGCGGCGAATTCCTCGACTTCGCTGTGCTTTTCCAGATCGTTGAGGCGGCGATAGAGCCCCATGCGCAGGTCGAGATCGGGGACGTAATCGTCGGGGATCAGGATGGGCGCATCGACGGTGATCTGGGGCGAGAAGTCGCGCTTCTTCTCGAACGCGCCGCCCGCCTTGGCCTCCAGGATCGCCTCTTCCAGCATCGACTGGTAGAGTTCGTAGCCGACCTCCTTGATATGTCCCGATTGTTCGTCGCCGAGCAGATTGCCGGCCCCTCGAATGTCGAGATCATGGCTGGCCAACTGGAACCCCGCGCCCAGCGAGTCGAGGTCGGACAGCACCTTCAACCGCTTTTCCGCCGCCTCGGTCATCATCCGCTCCGGCGGGGTGACCATATAGGCATAGGCGCGCGTCTTCGACCGGCCGACCCGCCCGCGAAGCTGGTAAAGCTGGGCCAGGCCGAAGCGATCGGCGCGGTTGACGATCATCGTGTTCGCGGAGGGGATGTCGATGCCGCTCTCGATGATGGTGGTGGACACCAGCACCTCGAACTTGCGGTCGTAGAAGGCGGACATGCGCTCCTCGACTTCGGTGGCCGACATCTGGCCGTGGGCGACGACATAGCGGACCTCGGGCACCTCCTTGCGCAGATAGTCCTCGATATCCGGCAGATCGGCGACGCGCGGGGTGACGAGGAAGCTCTGCCCGCCGCGATAATGTTCACGCAAGAGAGCCTCGCGCAGCACCACCGGGTCCCAGGGCATGACATAGGTCCGTACCGCCAGGCGATCGACCGGCGGCGTCTGGATCACCGACAATTCGCGCAGGCCCGACATCGCCATTTGCAGCGTGCGCGGGATCGGCGTCGCGGTCAGCGTCAGCATATGGACATCCGCCTTCAGCGCCTTCAGCCGTTCCTTATGGGTCACGCCGAACCGCTGTTCCTCGTCGACGATGACGAGGCCGAGCCGCTTGAACTCGACATTCTTGGCGAGCAGCGCATGGGTGCCGACGACGATATCGATATCGCCCGAGCCTGCGCCGTCCTTGGTCCGCTTTGCTTCGGTGGCCGTGACGAGGCGCGAGAGACGGCCGATCTTGATCGGGAAGCCCTCGAACCGCTGAACGAAGTTGTTGTAATGCTGGCGCGCGAGCAGGGTGGTGGGGCAGACCACCGCCACCTGCATCCCCGCCATCGCCGCGACGAAAGCGGCGCGAAGGGCCACCTCGGTCTTGCCGAAGCCCACGTCGCCGACGATCAGCCGGTCCATCGGCTTGCCTGCGGTCAGGTCGCCCAGCACATCGTCGATCGCCCGGTCCTGATCGTCGGTTTCCTCATAGGGGAAGCGGTCGACGAATGCCGGATAGCCCGCGCTGTCCGGCTCGGCCACCTCGCCGGGGCGCAGCGCACGTTCGGCGGCGACGGCGATCAGCTCACCCGCGATCTCGCGGATCCGCTCCTTCATCTTCGCCTTGCGCCGCTGCCACGCCTCGCCGCCCAGCCGGTCCAGCGTCGCGCCGTCCTCGCCCGAGCCGTAGCGGGTCAGGACTTCGAGATTTTCGACCGGCACATACAGCTTGTCGCCCCCCGCATAGGAGAGCGCGACGCAGTCATGCGGGCTCTTGCCGACCGGGATCGAGGTCAGCCCCTCATAGCGACCGATACCGTGATCCGAGTGCACCACCAGATCGCCGGGCGAAAGCGTCGCCAGTTCGGCGAGGAAGGCGTCGGCCGATTTGCGCCGCTTCTGCCGCCGGATCAGCCGGTCGCCCAGCATGTCCTGCTCGGTCAGCACCGCGATGCCCGGCGCGGTGAAGCCATGGTCGAGCGGCAGGACGACCAAAGCGACGCCGAAGCTCTTCGACGTATCGGCGATACCCAGTGCTTCCTGCCAGGTTTCGGCGGCCTTGGCCCCCTTCAGCCCATGGTCTTTCAGCAGGCTGCCGAGTCGCTCGCGCGCGCCGACCGAATAGCTGGCGAGGACGGGCTTGCGGCCTTCCTTGCGCAAGGCTTCGACGTGATCGACCACCGCCTCATAGATATTGGCATGGGCCGCGCGTTCCGGGGCGAAGTCGCGCGCGCCGTCCACCTCGAAGTCGAGGACGGACTTGCTCTCCGGCTCGTGGAAGGGCGAGACGAGATGCGCGGTCGCGGCCTCCAGCCCTGCTTCCCACTCCTTGTTGGCGAGATAGAGCGACTTGGCGGGAAGCGGCCGGAAGCTGCCCGGTTGCGCCGCTTCGGCACGTTTGCGGTTCTCATAATAGTCGGCGATCGCATCGAAACGCCCCGTTGCCGCCGCCGCGACGCCGCTGTCGCGCACCACCACCGCGCCGTCGCCGAGATGGTCGAACAGTGTCGAGAGTTTCTCCTCGAACAGCGGCAGCCAATGCTCCATCCCCGCCATGCGCCGCCCCTCGGACACCGCCTGATAGAGCGGATCGCCGGTCGCGGTCGCGCCGAAGGTCTCGCGGTAGCGGGTGCGGAAACGCTTGATCGATTCCTCGTCGAGCAAAGCCTCCGAAGCGGGGAGCAGGGTGAAGCCTTCGATCCGGCCCGTGGTCCGCTGGTCGGCGGGGTCGAAGGTGCGGACGCTCTCGATCTCGTCGCCGAAGAAATCGAGGCGGAGCGCCTGTTCCTCACCGCTGGGGAACAGGTCGACCAGCCCGCCGCGCACCGCGAACTCGCCCTGGTCGTGCACGGTCTCGGTGCGGACATAGCCGTTCGCCTGGAGCAGCGTCGCCAGCTTTTCCAGCCCGATCCGCTCGCCGGGGGCGAGGCGCGCGACGAGTTGCCGGATGCGGAACGGGGTCAGCACCCGCTGCGTCGCGGCATTGGCCGTGGTCAGGACGAGTTGCGGAGTCTTGGGCTTGGCCTGAAGCCGGTGCAGCCCCGCGATCCGCTCCGCCATGACGCGAAGCGTGGGCGAGGCGCGGTCATAGGGCAGGCAGTCCCAGGCGGGGATCTGCAATATTTCCAGTTCGGGCGCGAAATAGGTCGCGGTCGAGGCCAGTTCGCGCATCTGCGCTTCGTCCGCGCAGATGAACACCGCCCGCGTCGGCGCGGCGCGCGCCAGATCGGCGAGCAGCACCGGCAGGAACCCCGCCGGAACGCCCGACAGGGTCAGCGGGCTCTGGGCGGACAGGATCGTCTTGATGTCTGGCATGGGGTTCCGAAACTGGGGAGTTAGGGCATGATGTCATTTGCGTCATTCACCCCTCCCCTTCAGGGGAGGGGCCGGGGGTGGGGCGCTTCCGCAAGCGTATCGCTCGTGGTGAGGCCCCACCCCAACCCCTCCCCTGAAGGGGAGGGGCTAGGCTCGTATCTACGTTATCCTACCTCAGGCAGTTGAATGTCCGCGCAGGAATAAGTTATCGGGCGATCGGCACGAAATTCAGCGCGCGCATCCGCTGCATCACCGGGCCGTCCCATTGCGGGGGGCAAGGCTGGGTGCCGATGGCCCAGGCCATGATATCGACATCCTGTTCCTCCAGCAGCGCCTCGAACCAGTCGAGTTCGTCCTGGCTCAGCGTCTCGTGATGCGCATCGAAAAAGCCGCCGATCATCAGGTCGGCTTCCTTGGTGCCGCGATGCCATGCGCGGAAGCGAAGGCGCTTGATACGGGTTTCGTGGTCCATGGGGCTCCGATCGGACGAGATTTTCCGCACACTCTGGCGGCATGCGGCGGGTAGGCTATACAGACCCATCTAGTCATGCGTCCCGATATCCTCAATCCGCTGTTCGCCGAGGTCACGTCGCTGAAAGGCGTCGGGCCGGGCCTCGCCAAGCCGCTCGAACGCCTGCGCATCGCGCGGGTGGTCGATGTCGCCTTCCATCTGCCGACCGGGCATATCGACCGCGTGCCCCGCGACGAACTGATGGCGTCGGATGCGGGGCGGGTGATCGCGATCCCGCTGACCGTGAAGGAACATCGCGTTTCGTCATCCCCGCGCGGTCCGACCCGCGTGCGGGCCGAGGACGCGGCGGGTAACAGCGTGGCGCTGGTCTATTTCGGCGGCAATTCGGGCTGGGTGAAAAAGCTGCTGCCGATCGGCGAGACGAAAGTCGTTTCGGGTCGCCTTGATCTCTACGGTCAGGATTTGCAGATCGTGCATCCCGATCTGGGCGACAGCACCGAGGATTTCCGCGAGCGCGAGGCCATCTATCCGCTGTCGGAGGGGATCACCTCGCGGCGGCTGGGGGCGCTGGCCGCGCAGGCGGTGGAGCGGGCGCCCGAACTGCCCGAATGGATCGAGCCGGGGCTGAAGGCGCAGCGCGGCTGGCCCGATTGGCGGCAAGCCCTTGCCCGCATCCATGCCGATCCGGCGGACGCCAAGGCGCGCGAGCGGCTGGGTTATGACGAGGTGTTCGCCAATCAGCTGGCGATGACTCTGGTGCGCGCCGACACCCGCAAGCGGCGGGGGCGGGCGCTGAACGGCGATGGGCGACTGCGGGATATGCTCAGGCTGCCCTATACGCTGACCGGCGCGCAAAGCCGGACGGTGCGCGAGATCGAGGGCGATCTGGCGCAGGACGCGCCGATGCTGCGGTTGCTCCAGGGCGATGTGGGTGCGGGCAAAACGCTGGTCGCGGCGATGGCGATGCTGATCGCGGTCGAGGCGGGGGCGCAAGCGGCGATGCTGGCCCCGACCGAAATCCTGGCGCGTCAACATTATGAGACGTTGCGCAAGACCCTCGCCGGGCTGCCGGTCGAGATCGCGGTGCTGACCGGGCGCGACAAGGGCAAGGCGCGTGAGGCGACGCTGATGGCGCTGGCGGCGGGGGAGATCGACATTCTCGTTGGCACCCACGCGATCTTCCAGGAAACGGTGACGTATCGCGATCTGGCGCTGGTGGTGGTGGACGAGCAGCACCGCTTCGGCGTGGCGCAGCGGATGATGTTGTCCGCCAAGGGCAAGGCCCCGCCGCATCTGCTCGCGATGACCGCGACGCCGATCCCGCGCACCCTGACGCTGGCCAATTATGGCGAGATGGATGTCAGCCGACTGGACGAAATGCCGCCCGGCCGCCAGCCGATCGAGACACGCGTGGTGTCCGAGGATCGGCTGGACGAGGTGGTCAACGCGCTGGGGCGGCATCTGTCGGACGGGGGGCAGGCTTATTGGGTCTGTCCGCTGGTCGAGGAGAGCGAGAAATCCGACCTCGCCGCCGCCGAGATGCGCGCCGAAACCTTACGCGCGCGGTTCGGCGAGCGGGTGGGGCTGGTCCATGGCAAGATGAAGCCCGCCGAAAAGGACGCCGTGATGGAGGCGTTCGCGGGCGGACGGCTGGGCGTGCTGGTCGCGACGACGGTGATCGAGGTCGGGGTGGACGTGCCCAACGCCACGCTGATCGTGATCGAACATGCCGACCGGTTCGGGCTGGCGCAGTTGCACCAGTTGCGCGGGCGCGTCGGGCGGGGCGGGGGGCTGTCGCGCTGCCTGTTGCTGCGGGGCTCGCATCTGTCGGAGACGTCGCGGGCGCGCCTTGCCCTGATGCGCGAAACCAATGACGGCTTCCGCATCGCCGAGGAGGATTTGCGGTTGCGCGGTGCGGGCGAACTGCTCGGCACGCGACAATCGGGCGAGATGGCGTTCAGGCTGGCGACGCCGGAGAACATGGCCGACCTGATGCAATGCGCGCAGGACGATGCGCGGCTGCTGATCGACCGCGACGGCGGGCTGGAGGCACCGCGTGGCCAGGCGGCGCGGACGGCGCTCTATCTGTTCGAGCGCGATGCGGGTGTGGCGCTGTTGCGATCCGGCTGAACGAAGCGGCGCGCCCGGCGTTGGGTGCGCCGATATGGCAGCCATCTTTCCGCTCATCCTCGTCCTGATCGCCGGTATCGGACTGGCGATCCAGCCGCCAACCAATGCCGCGCTCGCCAAGGCCTCGGGGTCGGTGGTTCTGGCGGCGCTGACGTCGTTCCTGATCGGGGCGGTGGTTCTGGCGGCGGCCTGGGCCGCGATCGACCGGACCAACCCTGCGGCCTTGAAGGGCGCGCCGGGTTGGGCATGGCTGGGCGGATTTTACGGGGCGGGGTTCGTCGCGGTGCTGGCCTATGCCGCGCCGCGTCTGGGGATTTCGGTGGCGTTGACGGCGGCCATCGCCAGCCAGTTGGTCGCCGCGCTGATCGTCGATCACTTCGGGTTGTTCGGGGTTCGGGGCGAGCCGGTAACGATGGGGAAGGTCGTCGGAGTGGCGCTGGTGATCGCGGGGGCGGTGGTGGTGAAGCGGGGATAGCACCGGGCGTGGCCTTCGACTTCGCTCAGGCTGGACGGGGGTGGGGAGCAGACCCTCTCTCGACCCCGGCGGAGGCCGGGGCCCAGGCTCCAGGCCGTTGGTAGCGCGCCAAGGCGGTGAGGGGGAGGCAGCAGCACTCCCCCCTCGATCATTCACCGCAACTGGGCCCCGGCCTTCGCCGGGGAACAGAAATTATAGAAATACCCCGTTCAGCGTGAGCGTAGTCAAAGGCCAAGGGAATCACCCCGCCGTCAGCAACCCGTGGTTCTTCTTGCCCGAAGACAGCTTCACCGACTCGGCCCCGACGGCGATGACGGCATTCTCGTCCGACACCTTCTCGCCATCCACCCGCGCGCCCCCGCCCGCGATCAACCGCCGCGCTTCGCCCTTGGACTTGGCGAAGCCCAGCCCGACCAGCGCATCGACGATCCCGATGGAGCCGCCCGCCACCGCAAAGCTCGGCAGCGCCGCGCCCGTAGACCCTTCTTCAAAGGTTCGCCGCGCCGTCTCCGCCGCCTCGTCCGCCGCCGCGCGGCCGCGGCACATGGCGGTCGCTTCATTGGCGAGGATTTTCTTGGCCTCGTTGATCTCCGCGCCTTTCAGCGCCTCCAGCCGGGCGATCTCGTCCATCGGCAAGTCGGTGAACAGGCGCAGGCGCACCCCGACATCGGCATCGGCAGTGTTGCGCCAGAATTGCCAGTAATCGAAATGCGGCAACTGGTCTTCGTTGAGCCAAACCGCGCCGCCGACCGTCTTGCCCATCTTGGTGCCGTCCGCATTCGTCAATAGTGGCGTGGTCAGGCCGAATACCTGGGTTCCATCAACCCGTCGAGCAAGCTCCACGCCGTTGACGATATTTCCCCATTGATCCGATCCGCCCATTTGCAGACGGCAGCCTGAACGCCGCGAGAGCTCGAGGAAATCATAAGCCTGCAGGATCATGTAGTTGAATTCAAGGAAGCTGAGCGACTGCTCTCGATCGAGGCGCAGCTTCACCGAGTCGAACGACAGCATGCGATTGACCGAGAAATGCTGGCCTATGTCGCGAAGGAAGGGGATGTATTCGAGCTTGTCCAGCCAATCGGCATTGTCGACCATGACCGCATCCGTCGGGCCATCGCCGAAGGTCAGGAACCGTTCGAAGACGCGTTTGATCGACGCAACATTGGCCGAAATCGTGTCCTCGGTGAGTAATTTGCGCGATTCGTCCTTGAAGCTTGGATCGCCGACCTTGCCGGTCCCGCCACCCATGAGGACGATCGGCTTGTGGCCGTTGCGCTGCAACTGTCGCAGCATCATGATCGACACGAGATGCCCGACATGCAGCGATGGCGCGGTCGGATCGAAGCCGATATAGCCGGGCACCACGCCCGACGCCGCCAGCCGGTCCAGCGCGGCGGCGTCGGTCATCTGGTGGACGTAACCCCGTTCGTCGAGGGTGCGAAGCAGATCGGACGTGTATGCCATGATGGCCGCTCGTTACACCGCCGATCCCGGTTCGTCACCCTCCATAGGCGCCGGCGTCAGCGACAGACCGTCCGGCCCCCGCGCTGGACATAGGTGCATGGGCGATAGCCAGAGCCACGACCATTATAATTGGTATAGTCGCCCTGCGAGCGCGGATCGACATAGCCGGGGGTGCGACGCGCCCGGTCCAGTTCGCGCTGGGTCCGGGCCTCACGCCGACCGCGCCAGTCGTCGCGACCCCGGCGGCGGTCGTCGCGCCAGCCGCGCCGCTCGCCCCGCCAGTCGCGGCGGTCGTTCTGACGCCAGTCGCGGCGGTCGTCTCGCCGATCCCGGTCATAACGCGGGCCATCGCCGCGCCAGGACTGGGCCTCAGCGCTCGACACGGGAAGCGCCGTCGCCGTCGCGATACCCGCCACCGACAGGCCGATCGCGGCCAAAGCCTGGAACATCTTCTTCATACGCCAACTCCCGGGGGCACCGGCCCCATGATCGTTTCCAACCTATGACAGGGTGTGGCGTTCCCGATCCTGAACAGCGTGTTAGGCGGTGTTCAGGATCGGGGAAGTGGTCAGCGTCCGGGCAGCTGGCTCATCGGATCGACGGGTGTGCGGCCCCGGCGCAGTTCGAAATGGAGTTCGGGGCGATCGGCGAAACCGGTCTGGCCCGACAGCGCCAGCGTCTGTCCGCGCTTCACGCTCTGCCCGCGCTGGACCATCAGCTTGGAGGCATGGCCATAGACGCTGGTCCAGCCATCGCCATGTTTGACGATGACCAGGCCGCCCAGCGCCGCGATGCCGTCGCCGACATAGGCGACCACGCCGTCCGCCGTGGCCTTGATCGGGGTGCCGATGGGAACGGCGATCTTGATGCCGTCGTTGCGCTCGCCGCTGGAGCCCGCGCCGAAGCGCTTGATCACCTTGCCCTCCACCGGCCAGGCGAAGCCGGAGCGCAACCGGCTGGGGGCCGCGACCACGGCGGTCGGCGGCAAGACGCGGGCGGGCGTCGCGCTGGGCTTGGCGGGGGCCTGGTTGGTCGCGAGCGCGGGTTCGCCGCCGGTCAGGATGTCGTCCACGTCCAACGTGAAGGCCGCCGCCCGCTCCGCCGCGCTGCTGGTGACGGGCGTGCCGGTGCCCGTGGCAGTGGTGCCGGGGATGAGGATGCGCTGGCCCGCGCGCAGCACATAGGGTTCGGCCAGCGCATTCGCCTCGACGATGCGTGACCAGGGCACGCCATAAGCCCGCGCGATCGCGATGCCGCTCTCGCCTGACCGGACCAGATGATAGCGCCCGGCGGGGATGGTCAGCCGCTGCCCCGCGCGGATGAGGAAGGGAGCGCTCAAGCCGTTGGCGCGCGCGATCGCCTCCGACCCCGCGCCCGTCCGGTCCGCCACGCCGCGCAGCGTGTCGCCTGGCTGGACGACATAGACGGAGGCGGGGATTTCCTTCGCATCCGGGGCGACGGGGCGGATTTCCCAGGAAGGGCGCGGCGCGGGCAGGCTGGAGACCGGCTCCTTGACGGGCGCGACGACGGGAGGCGTCGTTGCAATAGGCGGTGCGGTACGGCGCGGCGTCGCGGGCACCGAGCGGCGGATGGGTGCGCGAGGCGCGACCTTGCGGGGCGCGGGCGTCGCCACGGCTTGTGGCGTGGCGGGGCTGGCCATGGCCGGTGCGGGCAGCGGCGTGGCCGGTGGCGACGGAGCGACGGGCTCGCTCGCGGCCATGGGCGGCTCCATATGGGGGATGCAGGCCGACAGCAGCAGCGAGGCCCCGACGACGCCCGCCACGGGCCCGAAACTCCGATTCACCCCAAGTCCCCCAAGACCATGTTCAGCGATATGCCGCGCCGAGCATAGCAAGCGACGCAGCGTGCGTCAGGTCGAGATGCAGCGGCGTGACGGAGATGCAATCCTCGGCTATCGCATCCAGATCGGTGTCGTCGCCCGGCTGATGCGGCAGGCGACCCAGCGCCAGCCAGTAATAATCATATCCGCGCGGATCGCTTCGCCGCTCCAGCTTGGCCCGGCCATAATCGCGCAGGCCCTGTCGGGTGGCGCGGATGCCCTTTACCGCTTCCGGCGCGACCGGCGGGAAGTTGATGTTGACCAATGTCCGGGGCCCGAAATCCATGGTCAGCAACGGACGCAACACCCGCTCGCCCCAAGCCTCCGCCGTGGCGAAGGACACCGCGTCGCCGACCCCCTGGACCGCATAACGCTGGCTGAGCGCGATCGAGCGGATGCCTGCCAGCGCACCTTCCATCGCGGCAGAAACCGTCCCGGAATAGAACACGTCCTCGCCCAGATTGGCGCCGCGATTGACCCCCGACAGGATCAGGTCGGGCTTCCGGTCCGCCATCACCTCGCCCAGCGCCATCAACACCGAATCGGTCGGCGTGCCGGTGACGGCGAAGCGACGTTCGCCGAACTGGCGCAGCCGCATCGGCCGGGTCAGGGTCAGCGAGCGGCTGGTCCCCGACTGATCCTCGGCGGGCGCGACGATCCAGACATCGTCCGACAGCGTCGCCGCGATCCGCTCCAGCGCGGCGAGCCCCGGCGCGTGATAGCCGTCGTCATTGGTGAGCAGGATGCGCATCAGCGCGGCTCCAGCACCGCCTGTCCGCCGAGATAGGGGCGAAGCGCCTCGGGCACGACGACCGAGCCGTCGGCCTGCTGATAATTCTCGATCACCGCGACCAGGGTGCGACCCACCGCCAGGCCGGAGCCGTTGAGCGTATGGACGAAGCGCGTCCCCTTGCCTTCGGTCGGGCGATAGCGGGCCATCATCCGCCGCGCCTGGAAATCGGTGCAGGTCGAGCAGGACGAAATCTCGCGATAGCGTGCCTGTCCGGGCAGCCAGACCTCCAGGTCAAAGGTCCGCGCCGCCGAGAAGCCCATGTCGCCGGTGCACAGCAGCATCCGGCGATAGGGCAGGCCCAGCGCCTCCAGCACGCCCTCGGCGGCGGCGGTCATCCGCTCATGCTCGGCGTCCGACTGGTCGGGGGTGGTGATCGACACCATCTCGACCTTGTCGAACTGGTGCTGGCGGATCAGGCCGCGCGTGTCCCGTCCCGCCGCGCCCGCTTCCGACCGGAAACAGGGGGTCAGCGCGGTGAAGCGCAGCGGCAGCTCCGCCTCCGACAGGATCGATTCGCGCACGATGTTGGTCAGCGACACCTCGGCAGTGGGGATCAGCCAGCGGCCATCGGTGGTGCGGAACAGGTCCTCGGCGAACTTCGGCAACTGGCCGGTCCCGAAGGCGACCTCGTCGCGGACCAGCAGCGGCGGCTGGACCAGCTCGAAGCCGTTCTCCTCCGTCATCTTGTCGAGCATGAACTGGCCGAGTGCCCGCGACAGCCGTGCCATGGCCCCGCGCAACAGCGTGAAGCGGGCGCCCGACAGCGCCACGCCGGTCTCGAAATCCATGCCCAGCGCCGGGGCGATGGCGTCATGCTCGCGCGCCGCGAAGGCGAAGGCGGTCGGCTCGCCCTTCTGGTGGACCAGCGCATTGTCATGCTCGTCCGCGCCCTCGGGCACATCGGCGGCGGGCAGGTTGGGGATGGCGGCGAGCGCGGTGTTCAGCTCCGCCTCGACCTGGCGTTCCTGCTCCTCCAGCTCGGGCAGCCTGGCCTTGAGCGAGGCGACCTCGTCCATCAGCGCCTGTGCGCGTGTCTCGTCGCGCGCCGCCTTGGCCTGGCCGATCTGCTTGGACAGGTCGTTGCGGCGGGTCTGCGCCGCTTGCGCTTCGGCGACGATCGCGCGGCGGCGCTCGTCGATCGCGATCAGGCTCTCGGCCAGGGGATCGGCGCCCCGCTTGGCAAGGCGTGCGTCGAAGGCGGCGGGGTCGTCCCGGATCAGGCGGATGTCGTGCATGGGGGCGAGGCTATGGCCTCCGCTCCGCCGTCACGCAACCCGTGCCGAAGCCTCCGCGTTATCCCCTTGCAAAGAGAAGGAGAAACGCGATGCAGGTACCGCATAACAGTTTCGTGCTGGTCGTCGATGGCCGCAAGAGCCTGTTCTTCCGCAACGAAGGCGACGCCGAATACCCCAATCTGGTCGTCGAACACGCGGTCGAGCATCCCAATCCCGCCGACCGCGACCAGAAGACCGACAGCGCCGGTTCCGCCTCCTCGACGCAGAGCGGCGCGGGTGCGCCCGCCATCGCGCAGGGCGGATCGAATCAGGCCGGCGGCGGCGGGCAGGGTGCGCAGTTTGCCGCTTCGCGCGGGTCGATGGGCGAAACCGACTATCACCAGCAGGAGGAGGATCGCTTCGCCGCCGAAACCGCCGACATGCTGAAGCGCCGCGCGCTCGCCAACGAGTTCGAGGCGCTGATCGTCGTCGCACCGCCCAAGACGCTGGGCGAGTTGCGCAAGCATTATCACAAGACGGTCGAGGATCGGCTGGTCGGCGAACTGGCCAAGGACCTGACCGGTCATCCGGTGCCCGAGATCGAGGCCGCGCTGCAAAAGGCGTAAGGCCCGCCGCACGCGGCGGCGGGGCAGTGGTTCAGGCGGGCTTGGCCTCGGTCAGGCGCCGCCGGATCACCAGCGCCGCCGCCGCCGCCCCGAACAACAGCACCATCGGCGGTGCGGGAACCGGCGTGGGTGGCGGCGTATGGTCGTTGCCCGAAGACGATGCGCTGCTCGCCGATGATGCGCTCGACGCCGAGGATGTGCTGGAGGCGGACGAGGCCGAACTGGCCGACGAACCGTTGGACGACCAGCCGTCGCTACTCGATCCATAGCCGCTCGACGAGGCCGAGGATGCGGACGACGCCGAGGATGCGCTCGACGCGCTCGAAGAACTGACATTGCCCGACGAGGAACTGGTCGAGGACACATTCCCCGAGGAGGTCGACGACCCTCCGGTAGATGATGTCGAAGAGACGTTGCCGCTGGACGAAGTGCTCGACACATTGCCCGAGGACGAGGTGCTGCTGACCCCGCCGGTCGAGGTGGACGAGCCGCCCGAACCGCCCGATGCCGAGGAGGTGGAGGTCGAACCGCCGCTGCTGGTCGAGGAGATGACGATGCTCCCGCTCGACCCGCCGCCACCGCCGAACCCGAAGCCCCCGCCAAACCCGCCGCCCCAGCCGCCGCCGAAACCACCCCAGCCGCCGAAGACGGCGGGGACATAGCCGCCGCCCGTTGCCATGGACGGAGCGGGGGGCAGGGGAACGGGGA